>SMVY01000122.1 GCA_004357415.1 Gemmatimonadota bacterium | reverse complement strand
GGCGGGGAACGGTGAGGGTCTTGATGCGCGCCTTGGAGCGCAGGCCCTCCGGGGTGACGCCCCAGCGGCGGGCGACGATCTCCTGCACCCGGCCGATGGACGGGAGCGGGGTCGCCGACGGCTCCGGTTCTCCGGTGGCCAGTTCGATCTTGTCCGATAGCGCTTCGCGGGCGAGTTCGACAGTGACCTCGCGGTGCTTGAGCGAGGCGAACAGCAGCAGCTTGATGATGCAGCCTTCCAGCTCGCGGACGTTGGAGCGGACGCTCGCGGCGATGAAGCGGATCACGTCGTCCGGGATGGTCAGCTCGAGGTGATCTTGTTCCTGCTTCTTCTGAAGGATGGCGATGCGGTGCTCGAGATCGGGATGCCCCACGTCTGCCACCATGCCCCATTCGAACCGGCTGATCAGGCGGGACTCCAGCCCGGGGATCTCCTTGGGGGGCCGGTCGGACGTCAGCACGATCTGCTTGGTGTCTTCGTAGAGGGCATTGAAGGTGTGGAAGAACTCCTCCTGGGTGGCTTCCTTCCCCTCCAGAAAGTGCACGTCGTCCACCAGGAACAGATCGACATCATTGCGGTAGCGCCGCCTGAACTCCGGCATTCTCCGGTTGTGGATGCTCTCGATCACCTCGTTGATGAACTGCTCCGCCCCGACGTACAGCACCCGAGTGGTGGGGAATCGCTGGCAAACGTCGTGGGCGATGGCCTGCATCAGGTGAGTCTTGCCCAAGCCGGTGGCGCCGTAGATGAACAACGGGTTGTAGACGCGGCCGGGCGCCTCGCTGACGGCGTGGGCGGCGGCGGCGGGAAGTTCGTTGGACTTGCCTATGACGAAGCTGTCGAAGGTGTAGCGGTCATTCAGTGGCTTTGCGTCAGTGCTGGCCGTGGACTGGCGGGGGATACCGGGGGTGGCCGGAGGGGCCACGAAGAAGTCCATCTGGGGCCGCTGCTGCTGATCCTCGTGGACGCGGAACACCACCGAGGTGCCGTCTCCCAGCACCGGTTCGGCCAGCGCCGAGAGGAGGGCGGCGTGCTTGGTTTCGTTCCATTCGACCGCGAATTGGTCGGGGGCGCCGATGATGAGCCTGTTGCCATCGAGGGCGACGGCTTCGGTAGGTTCGAGCCAAGTCCGGATCGCGTGATCAGGAATCTGCTGCCGCGCGCTCTCGAGGATGCGCTTCCAGGCTTCTTTTGCGGTCAGCTGCATCGATACCCGAAAAAATGTCGTGGGGGCCTACCAAGGGCGGGCGGGATAGTACGGGCCGGATGTGGAAAAGTCAACCTTGACCCTGAGACGTTGTCTTGGGTAGCTTCCTTGGCTCAATGGAGGCAATGATTTATGAAACCGACGTACCGGCCGCGCAATCGGCGGCGAGTAAATAAACACGGTTTTCGGGCGCGCATGGCGACTCGCTGGGGACGGGCTATTCTGTCGCGGCGGCGCAAGAAGGGCCGGCGTCGGCTGACCGTCGTCATTCCCTCCAAGCACGGAGGGTACTGACGCCGAGACAGAGTCTCGATGGCGCTAAGCGGCTCCGGCGGACCTCCGATATCCATCGGGTACTCCGCTCCGGGAAACGCCGCCGGACCGCCTGTCTCGAGTTGATCTGGACCGACAATACCACGGGCCTCGCCCGGATGGGGCTTATAGTTCCCAAGTTCCATCACTCGGCGGTGGCCCGTAATCGTTTGCGGCGTAGGCTCAGGGAAATCTGGCGCACCGAGGTGCAGCACAGCCAGGGCCCCTGCGACCTGTTGATTCGGGCCCGACCCCCCGCTTACCAAGCAACGTTTGTGACCCTGAAGAAGGAACTGCTTCACTGGCGCGACGCTGTGCGAACGGCTCAATGATCCCATGCGCTCTTTCCGGCAAATCCCCCAGACCATTCTGATCGGCTTCATACGTGGCTACCAGTTACTCATTTCGCCGGTGCTTCCCCCAAGTTGCCGTTTCCATCCCTCATGCTCGGAATATGCCCGTCAGGCCGTGTCCAAGCATGGGGCGGGAAAAGGGAGCTGGCTCAGTCTGCGGCGCCTGGTGCGCTGCCATCCATTCCACCACGGCGGGTACGACCCCGTTCCGTGACGGGCTGAAGTAACCCATGGATCGTCGTTTCCTCTTGGCGATGGCCCTCATGGCGGTCATCTTCTTCGGGCCCGGCCTGCTGTTCAAGCGCCCGCCGCCACAGCCGATAGTGGCCGTCGACAGTCTCGGTTTCCCACGGCCCGACAGCGTTGTCGATGACGCCGCAGCCGCACCCCAAGCTGCACCCGCCGTTTCCGATCTGCCGCAGGACACCCTTCTTGCCGTGCCGGAAGACACCGTGGTGGTGACCTCGGAGCTATACCAATACCGTTTCAGCACCCGGGGTGGGCGGCTGGTCAGTGCCGTACTGGCCGACTACACCTATACCATCGACAGCCTCAAGAGTCAGAACGTCGAGTTGATGCTCCCCGGGAGCGACCTGCTGGCCCTGAGGCTCATCGTGGGACGAGATACCCTTCGTCTCGACGACTGGGTGTTCCTGCCTACCGCCGAGACTATAACGGTCGACCAGCCAGCCCGACTCGGCCTGAGCGCCACGCAAGGCGGAGTCACGGTGACGCTCGACTACCGGTTTGAGCCGGGAACGTATCAAGTGGCCGTCACCGGGTCGGTAACAGGACTCGGCCCCAACGGAGGCCTCCTCTTGATCGGTATGGGCCCGGGGCTGGCCAACACCGAGGAAAACCGCAAGGAAAACACGCGCGAGATGGGGTTCGTCACCCGCAACGGCGGCAGTGACCTCACCCGATTCAGCAGTCTCGATCCGGGCGAAACCGTCATCGAGCCGGGCCCGTTCGAATGGGTGGCAATCAAGTCGAAGTACTTCGTTACGGCCGTGCTGGCGGTGGATGAGGGCGCGACTCCGCTCAGTGGGGTGACGGCCTCGGTGCCGCTCACCGCGCCGAAGAACCCGGAAACCGCCGACCTGTGGGTCAGCCAGCCGGTGACGGCTGACGGGGCGTTCCGCTATCGCCTGTATGCAGGCCCGCTGGAGTATCCCCGGCTCAAGGCCATCGGCCACGGGTTCGACGACGTCAATCCCTATGGCTGGCCGGGACTCAAGTCGATCATCCGGCCGGTGGCGGTCGCCGCCCGTTGGGTGCTGGTGTGGATGCATGAAACACTGAATCTTCCCTACGGATGGGTGTTGATCCTGTTCGGAATCCTTATCCGTATTGTGCTGTGGCCGCTCAACCAGAAAGCCATGCGCTCGAGCATCCGCATGCAGGCCGTGCAGCCATTGATGAAAGAAATGCAAGCGAAATACAAGGACCAACCGGAGAAGCTGCAGAAAGAGACGTTCAAGCTCTACAAGGAACACAACGTCAACCCGCTCGGTGGCTGCTGGCCGATGCTGCTCCCGTTCCCGGTCCTCATTGCGTTGTTCTTCGTGTTCCAGAACACCATCGAGCTGCGCGGTGTCTCCTTCCTGTGGCTTCCCGACTTGGCCCAGGCAGACCCGCTGTACATCATCCCCCTCCTCATGGGTCTCTCCATGTTCGCGGTGAGCAAGGTCGGCCAGATGGGGATGGAACCCAACCCCCAGATGAAGACCATGTTGTACGTCATGCCGGTGATGATGACGGTTCTGTTCGCCAGATTCGCCTCCGGGCTCAACCTGTACTACACGGTGCAGAACCTGGTCAGCGTGCCGCAACAATGGCTGCTGGCCAAGGAGCGGCTGAAGGCCAATCCGCCCAAGAAGGACAAGCCGAGTGCCCCTCCGGCCAAGACGGAAACCCCCGGGCACCAGCCCCGCCCCAAGCAGTTGAAGCGCAAGAAACGACGCTAGGCCGGGGGCCGGAGGTGGGAGCGCGAGTCAGGGTGCCTGCTATCTTCTTGTCATGCTCTCGGACGTCATAGTGGCCCTGGCGACCCCGCCCGGGCGCTCGGCCTTGGCGGTGGTACGGCTTACTGGCGGCGACGCCTTTGCCGTGGCCGCCAGGGTGATCGACGACTTTAGGCCCGACCCCCCGAGACGGGCAGTCCTGGGCCGGTTCGCCGACGCGGATGGCTGCGAGATCGACCACGGCATCTACCTCACCTATCGCGCGCCCGGCAGCTACACCGGTGAAGACACCGTCGAGTTGATGTGCCATGGGGGCCTCATGGCCCCCGGGCGTCTGCTGGCAGCCCTGGAGGCCGCCGGCGCCCGCACCGCCCATGCGGGTGAGTTCACCCGGCGGGCGGTCCTCAACGGGAAGATGGATCTCGTCCAGGCCGAAGCGGTGGGTGACGTCATCGATGCCACGGCCCCGGCGCAGGTCCGGGCAGCTCTGCAACAACTCGACGGCGGGCTGTCGCGGCGGTTGCTGCAGTTACGAACGGACCTGATCGGGGTGGTGGCCCTCCTCAGCTACGACATCGATTTCCCCGACGAGGATGAGCCCCCGGTGGCGCCGGCTACCGTGCGGCAACGGCTGGACGATGTCGTACGCCAGATCGATCACCTTCTGAGGACGGCGCCCGCGGGCGAGCGGGTGCGGGAGGGGGCGGTGGTGGTGTTGGCGGGCCGGCCCAACGTGGGGAAATCGTCCCTGTTCAATGCCCTCCTCGGGTTGGACCGGGCCATTGTAACCGAAATCCCCGGCACCACCCGGGATGCCATCGAAGCCGGCACCAGCTTCTTGGGATGGCCCGTCAGATTGGTGGACACCGCCGGCCTCCGAGCCGATGCCGACCGGATCGAGCAGTTGGGCATCGAAGTCAGCCACCGGTACCTGCAGGTGGCCGACATGGTACTTGTCTGTGTCGAGGCGGACCGGGAACTCGACGCCGAAGAACAGGACCTCCTGGCCTCGGCACTCCCTGGAGGCGGCGCCCCGCTGCTGGTGCGTACCAAGGCGGATATGACCGAGCGCGCGGCGGAGGGTATTCCGGTATCCGCCGAAACCGGGGTGGGGCTCGACGTGCTCCGCCGGACCATCGCCGAGCGCATTTTTGGTGACCGGATCCAAGTGGCCGATCTGGAACCCATGTTGACGCGGGAGCGTCACCGGGTCGTGCTCCAGCGGGCCGTGGTGTCGCTGAAGGATGCCCGGCCGTTTCTCGACCAGCCCGGCGATCCGGTCCTCGCCGCCCATCACCTGCAGCAGGCGACGGGCGCCCTCGACAGCCTGATCGGGGCCGTGGATGTGGAGGAGGTCCTCGATCGAATCTTCAGTAGTTTCTGTGTGGGGAAGTGAGGCGGGAGTTGACAGTGGACGGTGGACGGTGGACAGCCGACAGCTGATAGCTGACAGCCAACCAGCAACCAAACGAGGACCACGTGGCCAACCTGAAGTGGCATGCCAATTTGGAGGAAGCGTCTCCGTTAGCCCGGGAATCTGAGCGGCCCATCCTGGTTCAGTTCGAGGCGCCTGGCTGACTGGGGTGCCGGGCGCTGGATACCGTGACGTATCCCCGGGAGGACGTGCAGGAAATCCTCAGCCAGATGGTACTGGTTAGGGTCAGCCTGGCTGATCGGGAGCCTGAGGCCCGAGCGCTGATCAAGCGATACCGAACCCTGTGGTCACCTGGGTTCGTGCTGCTGGACCACCATGAGACCGAGCTACGACGATTCCTGGGGTTCCAGCAGGGGCCTGACTTCGTGGCGGAGCTGCGCGTCGGGCTCGGCAAGATTCACCTGCTGCACCGCCGGCCGGAGCAGGCGTATGCCGAGTGGCGCGCGGTAGC
>SMVY01000121.1 GCA_004357415.1 Gemmatimonadota bacterium | reverse complement strand
TCAAATCGACGTGGCTGTGAAGGACGAGCAGATCATGCGGGTCACCTCGCCGTGGATCGAGGACGACACCCCCAACAATGGCTCCACCTGCGTGAAGGGGCGGTTCGGCTACGATTTCATAGACCACCGCGACCGCCTGCAGGTCCCGCTCATCCGCAAGGGCTGGGTGTGTAACGGCGAGACCTGGACCTGGACCGGGGAATCCCCCCGTTTCCGCGAAGGCCCGTGGCCGACCATCGAACGCCTGGGGGGCACCCGCAAGCCCCGTCCGCCACAGCGGAGCGTCGGCAAGCCTCCGCAGACCGGACGACCCAGCCAGCCGGACCCGGGCATTCGTGACCAGGCGGTCACCCCTCCTGACTGGTACAGCACTTTTCGCGAGGCGACGTGGGAAGAAGCCATGAGCCTGGCGGCCCAGGAACTGACCCGCATTCGTGACCAGCACGGGCCCAATGCGTTGGCCGCGTTTTCGTCAGCCAAGTGCAGCAACGAAGAAAACTATGTGTTGCAGCGGATGGTGCGTGCCGGGTTCCGAACCAACAACGTGGACCATTGCACCCGGTTGTGTCACTCCTCGTCCGTGGCCGCCATGAACCGGGCCCTGAACACGGCAGCCGCCTCTGGGTCCATGCGGGAACTCGAGGAAGCCTGCGACGTCATCTTCATTTCAGGCGCCAATACCACCGAGACCCACCCCGTTTTTGGCGCGCTCATCAAACGGGCGGTGGCCAAAGGCGCCACCCTCATCGTAGCCGATCCTCGGCGGACCGAACTGGCGGTCCTGGCGGACATCCACCTCCAGATGGCTCCCGGAAGCGACGTGGCGCTGTACAGCACCATGCTCCGCCACATGATCCACCAGGGGCTCACCGATGACGCCTTCATCGCCAACCGGACCCACGACTTCGACGCAGTACGGCAGTCGGTCGAACCGTACACCCTGGAGTTGGGGGAGCAAATCACCGGCATCCCCGCCGAGGTGCTCCAGGAGGCCGCCGAGCGCTACGCTCGGGGCCCCAACACCTCCACCCTGTGGGCCATGGGCCTGACGCAGCACTCGAGCGGGACGGACATCGTCACCTCGTTGCTCAACATGCTTCTCGCCTGCGGCATGATCGGCCGGTGGGGCGCCGCCATGATGCCCATCCGAGGACAGAACAACGTGCAGGGTGCCAGTGACATGGGAGCGATCCCCTTTGCCTACACCGACTACCGCCCGGTCACCGACCCAGAGATCCGGGCGGAGTACGCCCGGGCGTGGGGAGTACCGGCTGAGTCCCTCTCGCTCGACAATGGACTGATGGTGACCGAGATGACCGACGAAGGCAGCTCGGTGCGCGGACTGTATATCATGGGCGAGAACCCGGTGATCTCCGATCCCGATATCGCCCACGCCGAGCACTGGGTCCGCAGCCTGGAGTTCCTGGCGGTGCAGGACCTGTTCCTGACGGAAACCGCCCGCTGGGCCGACGTAGTTCTCCCCGGATCCGCCTTCACCGAGAAAGAGGGGACGTTTACCAATACCGAACGGCGCATCCAGCACCAGGGTGCCGCGGTGGACCCGCCAGGATCGGCGCGGCGCGACCTGGACATCCTGGTGGACTTGAGCAACCGTATAGGCCTGGCGACCGACTACGCCTGCCCCGAGGACGTCATGAAGGAGATCGTCACGGTGACGCCGTCGTGGGCCGGCGTCACCTACGACGGCCTCAAGCCTGCCGGACTCCAGTACCCGGTGCCGGAACCGGGCCACCCCGGAACAGCCTTCCTGTTCGACGATCACTTCCCCACCGACGATGGCAGGGCACGCCTGGTCCCTGTGGAGTACCTCCCCCCCAGTGAGCTCCCGGATGACGAGTATCCGTTCATCCTGGGCACCGGGCGACAGATGTACCACTGGCATACCGGCACCATGACCCGACGTTCCCAGGGGCTTGACGCCCGGGAGCCCGTGCCGGTCGTCGACATGAACGGGGAGGACGCCGCCGCCCTGGGAGTGGCCGACGGAGATACGGTCCGGGTGACCTCACGTCGCGGCTCGGTCCTCATTGCGGTCCGTGTGTCCCAACGACAGGCCCGAGGGCAAATCTTCATCCCCATGCACTTCCGGGAGGCCGCCGCCAACCTGCTCACCAATCCGGCCCTCGACCCCTACGCCAAGATCCCTTCGTTCAAGGTGAGCGCCGTCCGCATCGAGGCCGAGACCGCCACCACGGCCTGACGGCCGGCACACTTCACCCGGGCCGATCCCCGACACATATTTAGCGGGCTTCAGCCCCCTCACCCCGACCTCGGAGTCACATGCTAGCCGTTGTCAAAGAGGCGCCCGGGACCGGCATGACGGTCAAGGACGTTCCCCTCCCGGTATGCGGTCCCAACGACGTCCTAATCCGGGTCCACCACGCGGGGGTATGCGGAACGGATCTCCACATTTGGGAATGGGACTCGTGGGCCAGCGGCAGGATGCGACTACCCGTGACTGTCGGCCACGAGTTCGCCGGCGCCATCGTCGAAATGGGCAACGAGGCCCAGGCCACGGAACAACTGGAGATCGGCGACCTGGTTACCGCCGAGGGGCATATCGTGTGCGGCCACTGTCTCCAGTGTCGCACGGGGCACGCGCACCTGTGCCAGCGAACACAGATCATCGGGGTCGACCGCGACGGGGCCTTCGCAGAGTACATCGCCATGCCGGCGTCGAACGTCATGAAACTGGGGAACATCCCCACCGAAATCGGGGCCATCATGGACCCGATGGGCAACGCCTTCCACACGGTGCTCGAAGCGGATGTTGCCGGCAGCACGGTATTCGTGCTAGGCTGCGGGCCGATCGGATGCTTTGCGGTCGGTGTCGCCATCGCCGCTGGTGCGTCCCTGGTCATCGCCAGCGACCTGAACGACCGTCGGTTGGCCATCGCCAGGAAGATGGGCGCGCATACTACCATCAACCCGAATAACGAAGACGTCGTGGCCCGGGTCATGGACCTGACGGACGGCGTCGGCGTGGACGTGGTTTGCGAGATGAGCGGCCACCCGACCGGGCACGCCCAGGCCTTCGCCACCGCCCGCCACGGCGGTCGCGTCAATCTCCTCGGCACACCCAGCACCACGACGGAGGTGGACTTCGCCCGGGACATCATTTTCAAGGGCCTCACCCTGTACGGCGTTACCGGCCGCAAGATGTACCAGACATGGCACCAAATGCAGCGGTTCCTGCGCGCCGGGCAATTCGATCCCACCCCCGTGGTAACCCACCGATTCCCGCTCGGCGAAATCGCCGAGGCCATCCGTGTCATCAAGGACGGCGACGCCGGGAAAGTGATTCTGGAGATCACGTCATGACGGACATCCTCGACCAGCGGGTTCGAAACGAATTGGACGGGTTCCGCCGGGACGGTGTGTACAAGCGACTGAACTACATCGAGAGCCCCCAGGGCCCGCGCGTCCGCATGGAGGGACGTGGTGAAGTCATCAACCTGTCCTCCAACAACTACCTAGGGTTGTCGGCGGACCCCACCGTGATCGCCGCGGGCAAAGACGCGCTAGATCGCTTCGGCGCCGGCACCGGGTCGGTTCGGTTCATCTGCGGCACGTTCACCATCCACCGTGAGCTCGAGGCCGCCTGCGCCGACTTTGTCGGGACGGAGGCGTCCCTTTCGTTCGTGAGTTGCTGGAACGCCAACGAGGCGGTCCCGGCAACACTGCTGGGCCCGGACGACATCGTCATCAGCGACCAACTCAACCACGCCTCCATCATCGACGCCATCCGCCTGGCCAAGTCCATCACCAAGTGCCAGTCCGCCGTGTATCACCACGCCGACATGGCCGACTTGGAGGCCAAGCTGCGGGGGTCACGAGACAAGCGCGTGCGCATGGTGATGACGGACGGGATCTTCTCCATGGAGGGGGCCATCGCCAACCTGCCGGACATCATCGAGCTGTGCCGCAAATACCAGGCGTACCTGGTAGTGGACGACTCTCACGCCACGGGCGTCCTGGGCGCAACCGGACGCGGAACGGCCGAACACTTCGGCCTCCTGGGCGACGTCGACATGATCACCTCGACGCTGGGGAAAGCCCTGGGCGGGGCCGCCGGAGGATTCGCCGCCGCTTCGGAAGCGGTGTGCGACTACCTGACACAGCGAGCCCGTCCCCAGCTGTTCTCCAATGCCCTCCCTCCCACGGTTGCGGCCAGTGCCCTGGCCAGCATCCGGTGCATCCAAGACCAGCCCGACCGGGTAGCCCGGCTTGGTGACAACGCTGCTTATTTCCGTGAACGCCTCAAGGAGGACGGCTTCGAGCCGCTGCCGGGGGAAACCCCGATCATTCCGGTGATCCTCGGCGAAACGGCCAAGGCCATCGAGATGAGCGATCTGTTGCTCGATGCAGGCGTGTTCGTGACGGGGTTCGGATTCCCGGTCGTCCCCAAGGGTCAGGCCAGGGTGCGATGTCAGGTATCGGCGAGCCACACCCGGGACGATCTGGACGAGGCGTTGGCTGCGTTTCGCCGGATTGGTGGCAAACTGGGGCTGATCTAGCAGACGGGGGGAGGAAATCAGGCCTGATGGGATCGGCCCTCTGGTGCATTGCTATCTGCAACAACCACGGCCCAACGCCACGGCTTCAAGTAGTTTCACAGCCAAACGCCCCAACCCTCGACAAGCCAACGAACTAGGTCCATTCAGGGCCGCGGTCGAAAAACTCGCATTTTTGGCGGGATTTTCCTATCTTGGAGTGCCTTACTCACCCCTTCCTGCCCGGGGCCGGGGCCGCAGCTGCCGCGGCGCCCCATTCGGGCAAGGGATTTGCTGGACTGGACACCGAAGAACGACGTTGGGTCGCCGCGCTGGAAAAGATTTCGAGCGGCGTGGCGCGCGCCAATCATTCTGGAGGCAACCTCTATGGGAAGGTACACCCGCGGACTCCCCGCCTTGGTACTAGGTGCGGCAGCGATGGCGTCGCCGCTCGCCGGCCAACAAGAAGTGGGCACAGGGTCGTTCAAGTGGTACTTCGGCGCCTATGCCGGTGCGACCATGTTCGAGACCAACGCCCAAGAGGACCGGACCAGCCCGATGGTGGGCGCCCAAATCTTCGTGACCGCCAGACGTACGGCTCTGCGGTTTTCGGTCGAAGAGACCTTCAGCGACGACAACTTGGCGTTCTTTCCGGACGCCTCCGCTCCAGGCGGCGTTCAGCAGCTTTCGTTCAACAACATTCGCAAGTACAGCCTGATGCTGATAGCCCTTCCCCTTCAGGGAGCAATCCAACCGTACCTCGGCTTGGGTGTGGGCTGGATGCACACGGTCAACACCTACCTCATCGGTACGCCCACCGACCCAGTCGCGGCGCATGACGAGGCGGTCAAGCGGGGGAGCGTTGGTTTCGGCTCCGCCATGGCGGGCTTGCAGATCCGCATGAAAGGCGTCGCCGTGTTCGGCACCTGGCAGATCACCAGTTCGCCGGACGATTCCAAGTATCTGGTAGGCCCCACCAACTCGTTCAGCGGCGGTGTCCGCCTGAGCCTGGGGCGTTCGCGCGAGACCTTCTAGCACGGCCGCCCGACACCCAGGGCGACTCAGCGATCACATAACGAAGCGGCCAATCGGCCGCTTTTGTTATGCCCACCCGCGGCGTGACCGCCACGTCGGCGTCCCTCACCGGCTCTGCCCGCACAACCTCGACCCTGGCCCCGGGCATGTGCCGGCCGTCGAGTGATCGGGTAATGCCAAGAGCCTGGGTAAGCCGCCCGGGGCCGGCTGCCAGTTCTCGATCGGGCCGGTTTCCCCGGCGGCGGCGCATCGTGGCCAGCCCCACCAAGGGCTCGAGTGCGCGGAGCAGCACGGCGGCACCGGCCTCCGGTCCCTGGCAGACCAGATTGGCACACCAGTGCACGCCGTATGAGCGGTAGACGTACCAGGTAGCGGGAGCGGCGTAGAGCGAGGCGTTCCCGGCGTGGAGCCGGTGGCGGTAGGCGTGGGCGGCCGGATCGACAGCGCCGAGGTAGGCTTCCGTCTCCACGATCCGGCCTGCCGTCAAGGTCCCCCGAATCCGCGACACCACCGTCATCCCGAGCAGTGCCCTGGCAACGTCCTCAGCGGGCCGCTGGAAGAAAGCCACGGGCAGCGTGCTGCCCGTGGCGCTATCGGTCACGCTTTCGAGGCGGCCGGTTGCGTGGCTTTCCTGGTTCTATTGGCGCCTGACCGGGACTTGGCCGCTTTCTTTTTCACGGCCTTCTTGGCGACGGTCTTCTTCTGGGTCGTGCCGGCCCCGGGCTTGGCGGCCTTCTTGACCGCCGGCTTCTTCCTGGCCGAAGACTTCTTGGCTGCTTTCTTGGCCTTGGTCGCTGGCTCCGAATCGAGTCTTACGACCCCCACCATGGGAATGTCGGGAGCACCGCCGGCGGTGACAGGAGCGCGTGATCCACGCCGATGACGCATCGTTCTCCGGCGGCCATCGGTCGGCGTGTTCACGGCGGAGGCCTCCCGTTGGGGTTTGCCCTTGCCGGCGTCAGCAGCTTCTTTCCTTGCCTGCGCGGCTGACAACTCGACAGCCTTGTGGACCTCTGCGGCTACGGCGGTAAGATCGACCTCGTAGCTGCCCTCGCCGACCTTTTTGACATCGGCCACCTCCGCGTCGTTGGCCTGCCGCAGCAGTCGCTGGAACCGCGCGGCCTCGAGGAGGCCATCTTCCTTGCCGTGGATCGTCACCATCCGGAGGCGGAGCGTCTCGTGGTCGACCGGACGCTCCAGCTGTTGCAGGGCTTCAGACATGAGCGAGAACGCCTTGGCCAGCGTCAGCTGGCCGCGTCCCTGGGATGCGGGGGACTGCGCGCGCGGCGCCCGCTTGGGCCGCTCAGTCCGCTCCGTCCGGTCAGTTCGTTCGCCCCCCCCACGGGCGCCGCGGGTCCGGCCCTTCCGCGTCCGCCTCTCCGCCGGTGCGGCTGCAGCGGCCCGGGCGGGGGCGGGGGCGGCGACACGCCGTGACCTCTTTTCGGCAGCCGCCGGCGGGGTGGGAGCCGCATCACCGACCGGAGCCACTTGGTACTGGCCGTTTTCCAGCTTGGTACACACCAGCAGGCCACGAGTGGCCGCCTCGGTGATGAACCGGCTGAAGCGATTGAACCCGGCGTTGCGTTCTTCGAAGTTGGGGTCGATCTGCTGCATGACCTGCTTGAGCCGGTCGGACCGCATCACGTCACCCTGCACGCCCATCCGCGCCACCGCTTCCTGTACCAGTTCCCACGGGTCTCGCTGAATAGTGTCTCGCTCGTCCTTCGTCAGGCCGGCCAGGTCGCTGTAGGAGTAGTACTCGTCACAGTTCTGGATCAGCAGGTCGCTCGCGGAATCGCGCAATCCGACTCCGATGACATACTTGCCGTACTCCTTCAGCTTGATGACCATGGTGGAGAAATCGCTGTCGCCCGACAGGAGGATGAACGTCCCGATCTCGGGCCGGGTGAACACCAGCTCGATGGCGTCGATCGCCAGGCGGATGTCCGTCGCGTTTTTCTTGTTGGTCCCGAACGCCGGAGCAAAGATCAAGTCGATCGAAGATTCCGATAGTGGGACGATGTACTGGGGATAGCGCCGCCAATCGGCGTAGGCCCGCTGGACGGCCACTTTCCCCTTGATGATGTCGCTGTCGAGCAGCGTGCGAAGCTCTTTGGTCAGATCCGACCTGATCCCGAGGGTCACGTTGTCGAAATCGATCAGCAGCGCCGCGTTGGGCGCGTGTGCTGCGGCGGCCGGCGTCACGCCGACCCGGTGTCGTTGTTGATTCACGTTGGTTTTAGCTCCAGTTCCACGGCGCGCGCCAGCTCCTGGCGACGCACTTTCCCGGACCCGGTCATCGGGAAGGCGTCGAAGAAGCGGACCACGTCGGGGACTTTATAATCCACAAGATGTTCGCGACAGAACTCCTTGAGTTCGTCGCCGGTTATCATGGCGCCCTCCACCGGCACGACGCACGCGCAGATCATCTCCCCCAGTAATTCATGGGGGGCGCCAACGACGCAGATCTGGTCGACGGCGGGGTGCGTGCGGAGGACGTCCTCCACTTCCCGGGGGGTTACGTTGTTGCCCCCCCGGATGATGAGCTCTTTCCGTCTTCCGATGATCCGGATGAACCCCTGGTCGTCGATCATGGCCAGATCACCGGTCAGGAAGAACCCATCCGGCGAGAACGACTTTTTCGTTTCGCCGGGCATGCGGTGATACCCCATCATCACGCTGGCGCTCTTCACCGCGAGTTCGCCAACGGCCTCGAGACCGTGCAGGGCCCCGGTTGCCACATCCACCACCCTCACCTCCACATCCGGGAGCGGTCGGCCCACCGTCGTCTCACGCGTGCCGGCCGGGTCGTCCGGGCGGGTGATACTGACGGTCGGTCCGGTCTCGGTGAGGCCATACCCCACCTGTACGTCACACCATTGCCGGATCCGCCGGACCAGCGATTCCGACACGGCACTACCCGCCACGATCCCGGTACGGACCGAGGACAGATCCCGGGTGCCGAACCCCGGGTCCCGCATCAACAACTCGAACATCGTCGGCACACCATGACACACGGTAACCCCGTGCGCTTCCATCAACGCCAGTGCCTCGCCAGGGTCGAACTCCTCCTGGAGTATCAGCGTCCCGCCGAAGGAGATCACGCCCATGACGACGGAAACCGCGAACACGTGGAACAGCGCGATGGCGCACCCGCTCAGCGAACGGGTCGGCCAGGAGCTGGCTGGTCAACGAATCTCCTCTGCCACGGTACAGCCTTGTAATATAAGGGGATACACCATCGGGCGGCAGATGGGGCTGGACGCCCCGGGGTGGGGGTGTTCAGGTACCAT
>SMVY01000120.1 GCA_004357415.1 Gemmatimonadota bacterium | reverse complement strand
CGCCGGTGGCAGGACGGCTCCCGTCCCCCTGGACCACCACCGCCGGTATGATTGCCACCGGTTGATTCACCACCCCGTCCTGGTCCTGACCCTGGGCCACGTTCATGGTCGTGGGCGTGACCAACCCTTGGGGATCGCCGGCGCCACATCCCGCCACGGCAACCAATCCGCCAACCAAGGCGATCATCAGGTGCCGGGAGGCCCTATTGGTGATCCGACGCCCAATCATCCGGCTATCGAAATGTGGTACCGGCATCGCCCTCTCTCTTCCGGGCCGACCTGCCGCCCATCCGCCATCCTCCCAGCATACCTAGGCTACCCTCCGGCACCGCAATGGCCATCACGTCCTCAAGACCAAAACGGGCGCCCCAACACGGGACGCCCGCACGTTGTGGTACGGCGGGGCCTCGGCAAATGCCCACGACCTCACCCGTCAGGGAACGGCCGTGGCCGTGAACTGGACGACGGGAAACCCAGGCGCAGCGGCTTCCAGAATGTTCTGCCCGGGCGTGGGGCCCAGCTGCCAGCCCAGGACTTGAGCCAGGCCATTGGCCCTAGAATCCGTGGACCCGCTGCCGAGCACTAGTCCGCCCCCGCTCACGACCTGCCATTGGACCAGCTCACCCCCAACCCCGTTGCCGAATTGGTCAACCACCCGCACCGCGGGCGGGATGGCGACCTCGGTATTCACCTGGGCGGTCTGTTCTTCACCAGCGCTGCTAAACACCGCGGCGGCAGGGCCCGCGATTCCGTCGGCGGTGAAGGTCACCTCCAGCCCGTTGGCCGTAGCCTTGAGAGAGTTGGGACCCGCAAGCTGGCCCAAGGTCCACTCACGTACCCGGGCGAGACCGCGGATATCGGTCACTGCCACCCCTCCATCCACTGTCCCGCCACCGCCCTCGACGGTGAAGGTCACCGTTGCGCCGACGGCCTTGGCGCCACTGGCCGTGGTGAGGGCAACTTCGGGTGAAAACGGGACGACCGTGCCGGCTGCTACCTGCTGATTGTCCGTGGAGCCCGTCTTCTGCACTGAGGTGACGGGGTCGACGGCGACGGGATCGTCGCTGCAGCCTGCCACGGCGACGGCGGCGAGGAGACCACCACCCAGGATGAGTCGAGCCCCGGCGAATTGAAGCAATATCTTCATTCTTCCAACCTTGTCTGGTCTCACCCTGGGAGACGTGCGAGCGAGAAAAAAATGCCGCCTAGGGGCAGCGGGTCAGCGATTGTGATAATATCGAAGAATGGCCAGATCGACAGTGGGATGCAATCATCGAGAGCAGCGGAGAGGCGGGACACGCTCCGCTCACCGCTCACCGCTATTCCTGCGGCGCAGCCCGGACCCGGGCCGCCAGCCGGCTGATATCGTCGTCGGAGAGTTCCGTAGCAGACATCTGCAAGAGAGTCACGACGGCCTGCTCAGCGGACCCGTTGAAGAACGTCTTCAGCAAATGGGACAGGGCCGTCCGGCGCGCCTGATCGGGCGACACGGCGGGAGCATAGACATAGCGCGGTCCCTCGGCCGTGTGCATCACGTGCCCCTTGTCCTCCAGAACCCTGAGCGTGGCCCGAACGGCCGAATAGCTCGGGGGATCCGGCAGTGCTTCCATGACCCCGGCCACTGTGGCCGGGCCCCGCTGGTAGAGGATGTCCATGAACTGCCGTTCTCGGCGGGAGAGTTTGGGGGGCGTACCAGAAGTCATGATGTCATCCCTACGGAAGCGGATTCCAGTTGCTGGCAAAGCGAATCATGCTAAAATAACAGCATTGTGCTGTTTACTTAGCACTTGAACGGAGCACCGTCAAGCACCATGTTCGGTGTCCTCTCAGCCATTCCATACGTGGCGGGGCCGGCGACACCAGTCCCGGGGGGGGGAATCATTCAACCGCCGGGCAATCAGTGGGAATACACCGCTCGCTCAAGCGCCGTCACCTCATCTACTATCTGCGGGTGTTCGATCGCTCGAGCGGCGAGCTGGTAGGTCACCTGGTGGACGTCACCACGCGGGGGATGATGCTGATCAGCGAAGCCCCGCTCCCCACCGAGGCCGACTTCGAGTTGCGCATGGATCTGCCACCGGATCTGTTCGAATCGGAGTCGTGGGAGGTCAGCGTCCGCAGCATCTGGAGCCGGCCCGACGTCAATCCCGCCTTCTGGGACACCGGACTCCAGTTCCTGGGGTTCACCCGGCACGACGAACTCGTGGTCTCCGACCTTGTCACATACTACGGCCTGAACGACTGAGGTCCGCATGCACTGTCCCGTGCATGCGGACCTCGAATCGTGAATGCCACGAATGCCAGCAACACTGAATAATGAAATGAACCAGTTCCTACTTCACTTCATTATTCAGTGTTCCTGGCATTCAATATTCCTGGCATTCAGTTAGTTTGGCGAGTGCGTCCCGCCATCGTAGTATCGCCGATTTCGGCCAATCACCGGGCCGCTCTCCAACACGCCGATATCGTTGTTGACCTGGGCGATGGCCTGCTGGATGGATCCGGGAAACGGCTCGGTACGGGCGTTCTTCCCGAACGGATCCGTGTACCAGATTTCGGGGCCGTCCTCGTTGGTAATGCGGTTGCTGTTGATGTCCACGAACCGCTGGGCCCCACGAAACGCCGACCGTGGGTCGTCGTGCGGCAGGGACGTCAGCGTGCCGTTGGCGGTCGACTCGTCGCAGGCGCCGCCCTGGGCGATGTCGCCGTTGGCTTCGGTCTCGAAACAGACGTCGACCGGCCGGCCCATGACGTTGGGGAGGGCCGGATCGTGATGGCGGCTGGGATCGATCACCTGATAGTACGGGTTGATCGAGGCCAGTCGCCGGCCATCAGCGGTGCGGATACTCTGGGAGATTTGCCAGCTTTCGCGAATGGATCCGAAGTTGGACGTGGCACCGGGCGCCACCAGCACGTCCTGCTCGATGCAAGTCCGGTCCGGAATGATGCGCTTGCCACCCCCGGTGGGTGAGTTGGCCGGTTGGGCCACGCCCACCTGAACGTGCACGTCGCGGTCGCAGGAGCGGATGAACTCGCCCGGCGTCCCGATGGCCGCCATGATGGTGAAGTGCATCTCCGTACCGTCACTGCAACGGATGTGGTAGGCCAGTTCGTGCAAGTTGTTCACGAACGCGTCCGGCGAGTGGGTGCCTTGGTGCAGCTTGGTGAGAAAGTCGCAGGTGATCTCGAAGATCTCCGACACGGCACCGTCGGCCAGTCGCATCCGCACGTCGTTCTCCCACTCCACCTTGTGTCCCACGTGATCCTCGTGGCGCGAAAGGGACGGATCCCATATGTCCAGCTGGTCGTTGGCGAAACCGAACGGGATGGGACCGACCAGCCAGTATAGCTTGGATCCCCGCGGATCGCGGCCGTGCTCGTGGCCAAAGGTGCAGCCGGTTGCCGGGTCGGTCGGCGGATGCCAAGTCGGGTAGGTCTTCCCGTCGGGACCGACCACGGCGTATTGGTCGTGCACCGCTGCCGGGCAGGTATCGTTGGGACCAGGACTCCAGATACCGAACGAGGTCCCCAGGGCGCCGTTGCCGGGAGGGCCCGAAGCCTCGTCACTGCCGCAAGCCGACATCAGCAGAACGGCAACCATCGCTGGGAACGCGGCCCACCGTGCCATTGGCTGGCTGAGTAAAGACATGGAACTCCTCCAAAACGACGTGTGCCACCAGTAACCAGTCCGCCGCAGAACCACGGCGCGGGTCCAGGACGTCGGGGCGGATCGCCTCCCACCACAACAGGGTTTCCCTCCCGGGGGAGGGTCACAGGCAATCTGCCCGGCGTCAGCGCCAGTGACTATGACCTGCGTCACACCTTCGGGCCTGCAACCCAATGCATGCTCGGCCGCTGTCGTGAGCGGTCCTCGGCTAAAGCCGAGGCTCGGCTCTGTCGCTAAAGCGACGTGCCTCCCACCCTAGCGGTCGCCGGCCCCTCTTCTACCACCCGCTACCGCCTAACCGCCTTACCGCCCGTCAATGCCACGTGGCGCCGACACCCAACTGCCACATACTCACACTGCCGTTCTGGCCGATAGGTTCCCCGTCGAGTTTCAACTCGCCGCTGGCGGAATCGAGGTAGTTCACGAACGGCACCAGCGAGATGTTGTTGGCGACCGGTACCTCGAACCCGGCCCCCACAGTGCCACCAAACGACCTGACTGTCAGAAAATCGCCGTCGGCCCGGTAGGACACCATCCCGGCACCCGCTTTCAGATACAAGCCCATCCGGGTGCTGGGATACCAGTAGCCGACGGCCATTATGCTTCCCATGAACCGGCCCACGGTATCGTTGTCCGGGTCCTCCGGTTCGGCACTGCCGCCCCAGGCGTCGATTTCCGCTCCCAGCAGAAACGAGGGGGTCAGGGTGTAGCCCACTCTTAGGTACCCGCTCACACCACCGATGCGCGATCCCTCCTCGCCGCACAGGCCGCACGAGAGCTTGGTGGCGGCATACCCCAGGCCGCCGCCAACCCAGAAACCGTGGTGCTGGGGAGCTGGAATGGTTAATTGGGCCACGACGTCGGCGGCCGGTAGCACCGTCAGGCCGATCAGCACCACGAAGAATCGAGACATGGCCAACTCGCCTTACCTGTGGGGAAGTGCATTCTAGTCAGGGAGCGGGCAGAATCCATGCCCGCGCCCAGCGATCATGGAAGCTGGCACCGAGGGTGGGAAAGCGGCGTGACGGGGGTCACAATGAATAGTGAATGCCAAGAATGCCAAGAATAATGAAGTGAATTGAGAACTTCACCTCATTATTCATTATTCCTGGCATTCAATATTCGTGGCATTCCCCTAGTCCAGATACTTCTCGGGAATCGGAGTCCCAGGCGTCTCACTCTCCCAGAAGATGGTCACCACCCACCAGCGCTCACCGTCGTTCCACAACTGGAAGCTGTTGATACCCCGCATGAACGGCTCGGCATCCGGCGTGCGGCGTGATTCGTAGGTAGTGAACACCTGGGCGATGTTGCCGAATCGGTCGGTTTTGCGACTGACTTCGGTCTCGAAGAACCCGTTCTGCTCCAGCCACGATCCGGAGCCGGTGATGTAGTCCTCCACCGTCATGACCCGGTGGCTACCCTCGCCGTTCTGGCGTCGGCCGGTAGGGATCAGCCGGGCGCCATCGATAAACAGCGACCGCATGCGATCCCAGTCCCGCTTCTCCCCAGCGGGTCCGGAGATGACGTCGTAGACCGCGAGGACGATGGCGTCGATCGACTCGACGTCGGCCGGCGCGGCCTCGGGAAGGGCCGTGGCATCGGCCTCAACTGCGGCCGGTTCAGCCTGGGCCGCCAGGGTAGCGGTGGCACCGGAAAGGCCCAGCAACAGGGCCAGCGCGGCAGGTGCATAGATCTTGGTCACTAGAGCATCCTCGTGATTGAAGTGATTACCCATCCCCATCCTACGGGGTAGGCCGCCAAAGGATTCCGGTTCGGTCGAGTCCCTGAATCCCTGAGTCTCCGAATCCCTGTATCCCAAGATTCCCCACCGCGGAAACCCTCCGAGACCTGGCCCCGTAAAGATGAGGGTTGGCCATTCGGGGAGGGTCCATGCAACCCCCAGCCCCCGGCCACTGTCAAACAGTAGGTGACGGCGACACCAACCACCGGACGGACGAGAAACGCTATGGGGCAGTTTTTTGATAACGGAACGGCGCGCGTTCGACTGGTAAGAATGCCCTCCACATGGGCCGTGCTGGTCGCCTTGGTTCTGGGGTCCACCGTGGCCGGGTCGCTCGCCGCGCAGGGTTCGGCCGGGGCCCGAACCCGCACGGACCTGGCCCCCGCCGGCAGCGCCAAGCTGGCCGAGGCATTCAGGATTTCATCCTCCCAAGTGTCATTCGACGGCGCGCTCGACGACTTGGTCTGGCAGCGGGCGACGTTCATTTCGGATTTCGTCCAAAAAGAGCCGACGGAGGGTGCGGTACCAAGTGAGCGAACCGAAGTAGCGTTCCTGTTCGACGACGGCATGCTCTATGTCGGCGCCCGGATGTACGCCAATCCGGACTCGGTTGCCGCGCAGTTCTCCCGCAAGGACCAGGACAACGGCAACGCGGCCATGCTACGGATATCCCTGGACACGTACCACGACCGGCGAACGGCCTACACCTTTGCGGTGACCGCGGCCGGGGTTCGGCTGGACTGGTACAATTCGAGCGACAACGAGTTCAGGCGCGACATGACGTACGATCCGGTGTGGGAGGCCAAGACCAGGATCGACAGCCTGGGGTGGACGGCCGAGCTGGTCATACCCTTGTCCCAACTGCGATTCAACGCGGGGCAGCCGGTGTGGGGGCTGAACATCACGCGGATCATCCCCAACCGGAACGAGCACATCTATTGGTCCTACGTACCGCGGGACGAAAACGGCTGGTCCTCGAGATTCGGCGCCCTCGACGGCATGGACGACCTGAGTCCCAAGCGGCGAGTGGAGTTTCTGCCGTTCGTGGCGTCCGAGGCACGGGTCACCAGCAGCGAGTTGGTGGCCGACGGCAACCCGTTCCAGAGCACCCGGGAAGTTCAGGGCCGGGTTGGTGCCAACCTCAAGATGGGCTTCGGTCCCAACCTGACGCTGGACGCCACGGTCCTGCCCGACTTCGGCCAGGTGGACGCGGATCCGGCGGAAGTAAACCTGAGCGCGTTCGAGACGATCTTCCCCGAGCGGCGTCCATTTTTCACTGAAGGCAATCAACTCCTCCGTGGCCGTGGCAACATGCCGACGTACTACAACTCGCGGCGGATCGGCTCACCACCCAAAGGTTCTGTGTCGGGCGAGTTCACCGATGTCCCAGATGTCACCACCATTCTCGGCGCCGCCAAACTGACCGGCCGGCTACAGTCGGGCCTGTCGATCGGAGCGCTGGGGGCGTTGACGCAGCGGGAGTACGGCCGGTTCAGCACCCCGACCGGGGCCATCGACCAGCGCGAGGTCGAGCCGATGACCGCCTTCGGTATCCTCCGCCTGCAGCAAGAGTTCGGCGCCGACGCATCGACCGCGGGAATCACCCTAACGAGCGTCAGCCGGAATTTTGACAGCTTCGAGATGCGATCTCAGCTCAACAAGCAGGCCATTACCGGTGGCGGTGACTTTGCCATGCGGTTCCAGGGCGGCAAGTATGAAATCCGTGGCCACGCGGGATTCAGCCACATCCGGGGCGACTCCAGCGCCATCTCCTTGGCCCAGACCGCGAGCGCGCGGTACTATCAGCGGCCCGACCAAGACTACGTCACCTTCGATCCGACCCGGACGTCCCTGGCCGGCTACAGCGCATCGCTGCAAGCCAGCAAGAACGCCGGCAAGCACTGGCTGTGGGGAACCGGTGTGTGGGCCGATTCTCCGGGACTCGAGCTCAACGACCTGGGCGTCATCCGCCGGGCCGATGACATCCAGAGCTGGTTTTTCCTGAACTACCGTGAAACCGAACCGGGCAAGGTGTTCCGGCGGTACAATTTCTGGATGAACCCCAGCGTCGGCTTCAACTTCGGCGGCATCCGCAAGAACACGGCGTTGCGGACGGGTGGCAACGTCACCTGGAACAATTACATGTGGAACAACTTCAACCTGTCGTACCGGCCATCCACGCTGAACGACGCCATCACCCGGGGCGGACCGTTGATGGGCGACGTGGGCGGGTGGCGCGCCAGCCTCCGCTGGGGCAACAACCGGTCGTCGAACACCAACTGGTCGGTCGGTGGCGGCGTGAGCGACGTCAACCACAACCAGTCGGTCAACGCCTTTGCCAGCTTCGGCGCCCAGCCGAGCCCGCGGCTGCAGTTTTCCGTCGGTCCTTCATTCTTCACCCAGAACAACGCCCGGCAGTACTACACCATTCGGGATGAGGGTTCGGCGGCCACATTCGGCACACGCTACATCTTCTCGACCATCAAGTTCAGCCAGATCTCGGCACAGTTCCGGGTGAACTACCTGTTCAGCCCCACGTTGAGCCTGGAGCTGTACGCCGAGCCGTTCGTTGCCAGCGGGAATTTCTCGAACTTCGGCGAACTCGAGGCGGCGCGAAGCAGTGACCTCCGCACCTATGGTACCGACGGAACGACCATCACGCCCGTGATAAACCAGGAAACCGGGCTGGTCGACAGGTACGACGTGACCGACGGCGCTTCGAGTTTTTCCCTGTCGAACGACAACTTCAACATCGCATCTTTTCGCAGCAATCTGGTGTTGCGCTGGGAGTGGTCGCCCGGTAGCACCATCTTCTTCGTGTGGCAGCAGAACAAGTCCGGGTTCGCGCCGGATGGATCGCCGCTGGAGCCGGGATCGTTGTTCGACGCCGTCACGGCGCCGGGCCGAAACATCATCGCCATCAAGGCCAACTACTGGATTCCAATGAACTGAGGGGCCGTGGGGAATGCCAGGAATATTGAATAATGAAATGAAGTTCTCAGTTCATTTCACTATTCAACATCGCTGGCATTCAATATTCGTGGCATTCCCCTAGTCCAGATATTTCTGCGGAATGGAAGCTCCAAGCGCCCTCTGGCACCAAGTAGTTGACGGAGTACTCCCAGGGACGCATCATCCGCTGGTACCCACCCGGAGCGAAACGATGCGTCCCTTCTTTATAGTAAGCGGCCTCCTGTTGGCAGCAGCCTGTAGTGGATCGAGCGAGCAAGGCGCCGTCCGGACCGAGCGCGAGCGCGACAGCCTGATCGGCCAATCTCGCCTTCCCGGCGCCCGCGTCGTACAGGGCGCCCTCGATATCTCAGACTCGGCAGATGCCCGAAACGCCCGGCTGGACTCGATCGCGGCAGACCAGTGATCGCCGGCCCCGCCCTCGCCGCCCTCGCCGCCCTCGCCGCCCCCGCTGATATTGCTCCCCCAGCCGACACAGTTCCGTTTCTCGTCGTGCTGGGCATCGCCCAGGACGGCGGCGTGCCACAGGCGGGTGGGCCGGATCGTGGCATCGAGCGGCTGGTGGTGTCGCTCGCCCTGGTCGATCCCACGAGCGGAGAGCGCTGGTTGTTCGAGGCGACGCCTGACTTCCGAGTGCAACTAGCGGCTCTCGACGCAGTGGCCCCCACGGACGATCCCGCGCCGGGCCTGGCTGGCATGTTCCTGACCCACCCTCACATGGGCCATTACACCGGACTCATGTTCCTGGGTCACGAATCGATGGGCGCCGCGGGCGTGCCGGTTTACGTCCCGCCCAGGTTCGCCGAATACTTGGCGAACAACGGTCCCTGGAGCCAACTGGTGAGCTATGACAACATCGACGTCCGGGTACAGGAACCGGGCGCCACGGTCCAGCTCAACCAAAGACTCAGCGTCACGTCGTTCCGGGTGCCGCACCGGGAAGAATTCGGCGAGGTGGTCGGGTACCGAATCGACGGGCCCAACCAACGGGTCTTGTTCATTCCCGACATCGACGGCTGGGACGAGTGGGACGCGGCCGGCGTACGCCTGGAAGAGCAACTCGCCTTGGTGGACGTGGCGTACCTCGACGGATCGTTCTTCGACGACGGGGAAATTCCCGGCCGGGACATGTCCGGCTTCCCCCATCCGCGGATCCGGGAAACCATGGACCGGTTGCAGGCGTTACCCGATAGTGAACGCGCCAAAGTCAGGTTCATCCACTTGAATCACACAAACCCAGCCCTGGACCATGACGGCGAGGCGCGCCGGGAAGTCGAGCGCCGCGGCTTTCATGTGGCGGACGAGGGAGAGCGGGTCACCCTGTGAGCTTGGCGCGTGAGAGGCGGCGATGGCTGACCGCCCCCATCCTCACGGTGGGAGGAGCCGTCGTCGTCGTGTCGCTCGCCTGCGGCACGGCCGTACGAGAGGTGACACCGCCGGTGCCCGTTCCCGCGGTCGAGGACGTCGAGGCCAGCCTGTACCTGATCGGCGACGCCGGGGCGCCGGCCGAAGGGGGAGAGCCGGTGCTCCAGGCGTTGCGCACCGACCTGCTGGCCCACCCGGGCGAGAAGTTGGTGGTGTTTCTGGGCGACAACATCTATCCCGCGGGAATGCCGGAGGAAGACGCTCCCGACCGTGCCGAGGCGGAGCGACACATATACGATCAAATCCAGGCGGTTCTCGACGGTGGCGCCCGTGGAGTGTTCCTCCTCGGCAATCACGATTGGCAAGGGGGGGGGGCTGACGGCTGGTGGCGGGCTCATCGCCAAGCGGAGTACGTCGACCGCTACGGGCCCGATGTGGCGGTGCTCCCTCGAAACGGATGTCCGGGGCCGGTGGCCCGGGATGTCGGCAGCCGTCTGCGGCTGATCATGCTGGACACCCAGTGGTATCTACACGGTGGCCCCAAACCCGGGGCTTGGTCGCCCTGCCGGGTTCGGTCGCCCGACGTGTTGGGCGACTCACTCCGGGCCGCGGTGGCACGGGCGGGGGATCGCAGGGTGATCATCGCCGCCCACCATCCGTTGCGGAGCAACGGTCCGCACGGAGGCCACTTCACCGTCAAGCAACACATCTTTCCGCTCACCGAGGGAGCCAACTGGGCCTGGCTGCCGCTCCCCATCATCGGATCGATCTATCCGCTGTCGCGACAATGGGGTATATCGTCGCAGGATCAATCCAGCGGACTCAACAAGCGCATGGTGGCAGCATTCGATTCGGCGTTCGCCGGCCAGCCTCCATTGGTGTACGCCGCAGGCCACGAGCACCACCTCGAGGTCCTCGAGGGAGCGAGTGCCAGCTACTTGCTGGTCAGCGGTGCTGGCATCTACAACCACGCCAGCTCGACCGCCTGGCGGGACGATACCCGGTTCGCCGCCGAGGAAGCCGGTTACATTCGGTTGGACGTGCTGCGCGGGGGGCCAATTCGTTTGGCGGTTGTTACTGTCGACGAGACCGGACAGGGGACCGAAGCCTTCTCGCTGTATCTGCAACACCGGGGAGGGACCAATGCGGAATGACCCGACGCGGCAAGTATTCGGCAGGGTGGCGTTACTCGCGGCGGTGTTCGTCACGCAGGCCACCGCCCAGGAGCGTGCCGCGACCGATACGGCGACGCCCGGTGCCCAGTATGAGGCGGGCGGCTTCTACCGATTCCTGTTCGGATCGTCCTACCGCGACCTGTGGACCACACCGATCACGGTCGAGGTCCTCGATCTTCGCACCACCGGCAACGGCCTGACGCCTACCGGCACCGGAGGCGGTCAACAGACCCTGAGCCTCCGGTTCGTGGGCGCCGACGGCCTCCCCTACACCTTCCGCGGGCTCGACAAGGATCCCACCAGCGTCCTCCCCGAGGAACTGAAGGAGTCCTTCGCGGCGGATGTGGTGCAGGACCAGGTCAGTTCCGCGTTTCCCACCGCCCCCCCGGTGGTGGAGGCGTTCCTCCTTGCCGCCGGAGGATTCCCCCGCGGCTCCCGCCTGGTGATCATGCCCGACGACCCGCTGCTGGGCGAATACCGGGAGCAGTTCGCCGGCCGCCTGGGGACCATCGAGACGTGGGCCAACGAACGCCCTGGCGGGGAGCCCGGGTTCGCGGGTGCCACGGACGTCATCAGCACCGACGAGTTGTGGCAGAAGTTCCTGGCAGACCCCCACTCGCAAGTCGACTTGCCATCGTTCCTCGAGGCCCGACTCCTCGACATCTACGTCGGAGACTGGGACCGGCACCGGGACCAGTGGCGGTGGGGGAACATCGGGCCTGGCAATCCCCCGACCTGGGAGGCGTTCCCCGAAGACCGGGACCAGGCATTCGCGCGCTACGATGGCGTCCTCTTCCTGATTGCCGGGAAGCTGACACCGCAATTGACCCGCTTCGGCAAGAAATACTCGCCTATTCTGGGTGCCGCCTGGAACGGGCGGGATCTCGACCGGTGGCTGCTGCCGAGGCTCGATAAACCAGTTTGGGACTCGGTGGCACTGGCGCTGCAGGAGGTGCTGACCGACCAGCTCATCGAGGATGCCGTGGGCCTGTTGCCGGCGTCGCACTACGCGCTCCGCGGTGAGTTCTTGATCGAGAGCCTGCAGGCGCGGCGCGACAAGCTCCCCGCGATGGCGGACAAATACTACCGGCACATCGCCTGGCAGGTCGACCTCGAACTGACCGACGTGGACGAGGTCGTGGAGGCCGTGCGCGGCGCGGACGGATCCCTCACGCTGGTGTTGTACGCGGCTCCGGACGGGAGACGCGAGGCCACCCCCTACCTGACGCGACGATTCGAAAAGGGGGAGACCCGCGAAGTGCGCCTCCACCTCCGCGGCGGTAACGACCGGGTGACCGTCTCCGGCCAGGGGAGCGGGGTGATCCTCCGGGTG
>SMVY01000010.1 GCA_004357415.1 Gemmatimonadota bacterium | reverse complement strand
TAGGTTGGTGTTCCCTCGAGCCAGTGCCCGGTGGATAGTCATCTGAGGCAGTTGCCAACTAGACGGAACGGTCCCGAATTTGCTACCGACGATACCCCATGGATCGACATGATAGTGTTCCGATAATTCCCAGCTACCACCGGCACGAGGCGAAGCCGGCAACCTCAGCATGACGATGCCGAAAACCGTTGTTCTCGTCCTGCTGACGGTCCTCGTCCTGGCGTTCGACTTAGCCGTGCTGCTGGGCGTCGTGGCCCGGTCGCGCGGTGTGGAATCCGTGGTGGTTCCACCGGCCAGCCTGATCGAAACCATAGCCGCCGATGCCGACTATTCCAGAGCGTACCGCATTCCGGTGTCGTCGCAGGCTTTCCCATCCATGGCGACGCTGCGCAGACCACGGTTCGCCCGCCGCATGCAAATCAGCGGGAGTGGCCCGTCGGAGATCGTCTATCGTGGACGGCTGCCCGCCTTGCAATATCACGTGGCCTATTCGCTCGACGATGTAGGCGGACAGCGTTACCTCACCGTCACCACCGCCATCCACTATCGCCATTGGCTCGCGCCGCTGTACGGCGGCGGCGTCCGGTTCGTCCAGTGGGGCCTGGCACCCATGGCCGCGAGCCGGTTGGTGGAACGATCATCGGGCTCCTAGCAAACAACGGCTAGTCCAACAAGCGCCACACACACGGGTCACCGTTTGGCGATCCAGCGGAATTCCTGCAACAGCGCCCGGCCCAGTGCCGGGACGAGCATGGCAACTGGTGAGCCGCCGGAGTAGGCCCCGGCGATGGCGTACAGCGTCCCCACGGAAAACTTTCGCTCACCTGAGATAGCGAGCACCGGTTCCCAGGTGCCAGGCTGAAACTTGGCCTTGAAATGCTCAAGGCCTTCGAAATTGTAGAACCGCCGCGCGTGGGCTCGTTGCCACGCCAACAAGCCGCGGATCAGCGGCGGGCTACGGCTCCCGTCATCAGCCCGGTCCGAGAGCGGCGCCGCGCCCAGCGCCACGTAGGTGTCCCGGCTCGAGGCGAACCGGCGCATGGCAGCGTCCGTCAACAGCTCCATCGTCCCATTGGGTGCGCCCGGGCCCCTGATCATCTGTTCGATGTGCCATCCCCGGCGACCGACTGGCGAGGCCACCAGGAAGCCGACGACTCGTCCATCGCGCCGTGCCACAAAGACGTGACGATCGATAAGATTGCCCAGGGTATCCGGCTCCACCAGGAAATGGAGTGGCGGTAGGAGTCGGGCGTCCAGCCATTGTTCGAGACAGCGCCGCAACTCGGGGTGATCGGTGGCGTGTTCGGCAAGCCACTCATCGACCACGACCGACTTGTTCCGCGCCCGGTTGAGCTGTGCCCGGAGCGAACCATGCTCCCGCACAGTGTGGGGCCAGTGCTGTGGATTGACCACCGGCTGGGCCCCGACGAGGACCCTCGCGTGCCGCGGTGAACCCCGGTACATGCGATCGAGTTCTTCGTCCGCGCCGAGATAGCACACCCGCCGCCCGGTCTCAGCCGTGACGGCTTCAAACTCGGCCGACACCTCGGCCAACCGTTTGGGCGGGCAGACCGGGTTCCCGGCAACCACGCGAACACCAGGGCGATCGACATAGCCGACCACCGCATCGCCTGCCGCTCCGAACCAGCGCTCAATACCGGGGTTGAGGATCTGGTAGGCGGTGGGGTTGTGGCCGTGGGTGAGGACGAGGGAGCGGGCGTGCTGGAAGGTGAGAGGCTGGAATGGCATAGACGCGCGGCGGTCAGGCGGACAGGCGGTCGTCCAACACCTTACCGCCCTACCGCCCGGAACACCGTCTCAATCAGTGAAGTTCCCCTCAAAAACCAATCCTCAACGTCCGCCCCGGCAACGCTCCGGTGTGCTCGCCCTCACGGATCACCACCTCGCCGTTCACCAACACGACGTCGATACCCACTGGATACTGGTGGGGATCGGTGAATGTCGCCCGGTCTGCCACCGTCGCCGGGTCGAACACCACCAGATCGGCGAAGGCGCCGACCGCTACCCGCCCGCGGTGGTCGAGACGGAGCCGCCGGGCCGGCATGCCGGTCATCTTGTGGATGCCGACCTCGAGGGGCATGAGGTGCTGGTCTCGACAATAGTGTCCCAGCACCCTGGGGAACGCGCCGTACGACCGAGGGTGGGGCGACCCCTCAGAGAGCGGTCCATAGGTGGCGCGGGCCGAGCCGTCGGAGCAAATCATCCCCAACGGATGCGCCAGAATCATGGCGGTATTCTCCTCGCTCATGCCAAAGCCGACCATGCCGATGCGCGCCTGTCCCTGGCGGACGATCTCCAACAGCAACAGGTACGGGTCCTTGCCGACCTCCTGGGCCAGCGCCCCCACCTTGCGACCCTTGATCCAGTCGAGGCCCTCGCCGTCGGCCGAGGTCATTTGCACCGCGTCCCAGCTGCCGAGTTCAGCGACTTTTCCCCGAACGGCCTTCTCGATCGCCTCCTGCAACTCGGCGTCGTCGAGCCGGACCAGAAATGCCTCCGTGCCCCCGTCTCTCGACCATAAGGGGAACAGGGACGTGAGCCCGGTGCTGTAGGCCACATAGGGATAGCGGTCGAAGGTCACCTCGTCGCCGTCTTCCGCCGCGCGCTCCAGCGTATGCAGTACCGGCTCCGCTTTCCACCAGTTGCGTTGACCCTGAGCCTTGAGGTGTGAGATGTGCACCGGCACTCCGGCCCGCCGGCCCACCGCCAGGGCCTCTTCGATGGCCGCCATCAGTTGGTCGTCTTCGTTGCGTATGTGGCTGGCGTAAGGGAGACCGGTGCCTCGCAGCGGTTCCGCCAACGCCACCAGTTCATCGAGGTCGGCGAAGCCACCCGGCACATACTCCAGGCCGCTGGACAGACCACAAGCCCCTTGCTCGATCGCCTCCGCCACCAAAGCTACCATCTGGGCCAGCTCCTCGGCGGTAGCCGGGCGATCGTCTTCGCCGATGACCAGGCCGCGGATGGTCCCCGCACCGATCATGCTGGCGATGTTGACTGCCGTGCCGTCGCGCTCGAGCCGCTCGAAGAACCCGGCGATGTCGACGATCTCCTCGCTGGTCTCCCGTTCCCCAGTGTCTCGCCAAGGACCGAGTGACGACCCGTCCTGGCCCACGATCTCGGTGGTGACACCTTGGCGTATCTTGCTTTCGGCCCGAGGATTGACCAACAACTCCCGGTCGGTGTGTGAATGAATGTCGATGAACCCCGGCGCCACCGCCAAACCCTTGATATCGATCACCGCGGCACCTGCCTCAGCGAGGCCGGGGCCGATGCCGGATATGCGATCGCCGTCGACGGCGACATCCGCTTCCACGGGTGGAGCCCCGGTGCCGTCGTACACCAACCCACCTTTCAGGAGAATCGACGCCGACGGCATACCACCAGACCAAAAGGGGCGTCGGGCCCAGCCGGGAAGCGCTGCCATCCCAAGAACTGACGATGCCTGAACGAAGGTGCGACGCTTCACCCCAGCGACCCTCCCGCCCGGATGGCCTGGCGGATAGTCGCCAAGTGATGATCGTCATGCTCCGCCACGAACATGGCCAAATCCACCGGGCGCATGGGTTGATCGAGCCGGGGATGGCGGGCGCGAACAAGCTGCTGCTCGTCGTCGAGGGCCTCGAATCGCCGGACCAGGGTCATGCGCAACTCGCGGAACCGCGCCAGCAGGTCGTTCAGCACGGCCGTGTTGTGCTTGGCCTGTTCGGTCTTGGCGTTGGTGAGGTCGGCCGGTTGGAGGACTTCGGCGCCGGCCAGCAGATCGTCGAGCCGGCCGGCCCACAGCGGCTCGAGATCGAGGAAGTGCCCAACATTTTCCTGAATAGACCAGGCACCGCCGGCGGTCGCCAGCCGGATTTCCGTGGGAACACCCTGCACCAACTCTTCGAGTCTGGCGGGAGTCCCGCGCAGCCGCTCGATCATGTTGGGCAACAATCCCGCCGGTATCCCAAGATCGAACACCCGGTCAACCCACTTTGCGCGATCACTCATTGCCGGACTCCCGAAGGCGAACCGCTGAGCAGGGAAGGATAGTCACGTGAACGTCCCATTCTGAACCGTTAATAACCCGATGATCTCTCGCAAGCTGGAATCGCCGCTCCCGTGGCCGACGCAACCTGAACACATGATAATGCGTATTACAAGGTTACAGCGCCCGCCGCAATCCGTGTGGCCGGCCACTTGAACCCTGAACCGGACTTGGCGTTGCGAGACGAGCCGACTAGCGCCCCGGCGCTCACCGCAATCGTGGCAGGATTCCTGTCCCTCGGCACGGTACCAACGTCCGTGGAGGGACAGAACCGCCTGGTGGATCCCTCGGCCATGGTGGCCCAGCCGGTGGTCGACAGCGTGCCACACGAGTTCTATTTCACCCGAGCCATGTACAGCGACATCCGGGCACGGTTCCCCTCCTGGAGTGTCGATTACCCCAAGGCGGACCGGCAATTCCTGATCGGCTTGCGGCAACTAACCAATATCGACGCCTCGGGCGCCGAACACCCCATCCGGCTCGACGACCCCGCCCTCAGGGAGTTTCCGGTTCTCTACGCCGTCGAGGTCGGCTACATGTCGCTCACGGAGGCGGAACGCCGCGGTCTGCGCGACTATCTCCTGGCCGGCGGCTTCCTGGTGGTCGATGACTTTTGGGGCACTTGGGAGTGGCTCAATTTCGAGCGGCAGATCCGCACGGTGCTCCCCGAGTACGCCATCGTGGACATCCCGCTCGATCATCCGCTGCTCCACGTGTTCTACGATATCGATGAAATCGTGCAGGTGCCCAACGTGGGACAGGGGCGCTCGGGAGGGCCCACCTGGGAGAAGGATGGCTATATCCCGGCCTTTCGGGGCATTATGAATGAGGAGGGGCGAATCCTGGTTGCCATCGTGTGGAACAGCGACCTGGGCGACGCCTGGGAGTGGGCCGAAGATCCGTTCTACCCACTCCGCTTTTCGAATTTCGCCTATCAGTTGGGCGTCAACCTCATGGTGTACGCCATGAGTCACTGAGGGCACCGTGCCGGAATCGTTGTTTACCTTTCTGTTCAAGTACCGGCCAATCGTGTTCGAGCGCGGACGATTGGTCTTCGAGACGTCACGGCCAATTGTGCTGCTGCTCGCCGCACTGGCCGTCGTCCTCGTGTTGGGCACCGTATATCTGCGGCAACGCGCTCGGGTAGGCGGTAGCACCGTCGCCGTACTGACGGCGATCCGAACCATGGTTGTGGCACTGGTGGTGTTGGCGCTATTCCGGCCGGCGCTCACGATCTCGACGGTGGTCCCGGGCGAGAACTTCCTCGCCATACTGATCGATGATTCCCGGAGCATGCGATTGGCAGGCGGTGAGTCTGTGACTCGCGGCGCTCAGGCGCTCGAGGCGTTCACCAGCGGCTCGAGCGAACTTCTGGCCGGCTTGCAGGAGCGGTTCACCATCCGGTATTACCAGTTTTCCGACATCACCTCCCGAATGGACCCGTCCCATCCACCCACGTTCAGCGGTAGGGCCACCGACATCGGCGCGGCCCTCGACTACGTGCGGCAGGACCTCACCGGTGTCCCTCTGGCCGGGCTGGTGCTGGTCACCGACGGCGCCGACAACGCCGACTCGGCGCTCACCGATCCACTACTCCAGATAAAGTCGCGGGGCATTCCGGTCTACACCGTCGGCCTCGGGGAGGAATCGTTCCGCCGGGACATAGAGGTGACCCGCGTCGAAGCGCCGGCCCAGGTACTCAGGGGATCTGCCTTCGCCGTCGATGTCATGCTGCAGCAACACGGCTACGGCGGTCGGACCGTCACCCTCATCGTCGAAGAAGAGGGCACCATCGCCACCACCAAGACGGTCGAGTTCCGCCGCGGACAGGCGGGCACCACAGTCCGCGTCAACCTGACGGCCGAAACGGCCGGGCCGCGCGGCTACCGTTTCTACATTGAGCCGTTGGCCGACGAACGCGTACGGGAGAACAACGCCCGTGACATCCTCGTCTCCGTTTCCGATGGCCGCCAGAAGATCCTCTATTTCGAAGGGGAGCCGCGGTGGGAGGTCAAGTTCCTCCGCAAGGCGGTCGCCGACGACGAGAACATCCAGGTCGTGGTGCTACAGCGCACCGCCGAGAACAAGTATCTCCGATTGGGCGTCGACGACGCACTCGAATTGACCCGAGGGTTTCCCACCACCCGGGAAGAGCTGTTCGCCTACCGGGGGCTCATCCTGGGGAGCGTCGAGGCAAGCTACTTCAGCCACAACCAACTGCAGATCATCGAGGAGTTCGTCGGCCAGCGGGGCGGCGGTCTGCTGTTCCTCGGCGGCCGGGCGAGTTTCGCGGAAGGCGGCTACGCCGGCACGCCCCTCGAGACCGTCCTCCCGGTGGTGCTGGAAGATGCCATGCCGGACGAACCAGCGTTTCTGGCGGAAGTCCAAGTGAGCCCTACACCGAGCGGAATGGCCCACGCAGCCATACAACTGGCACCCACCCTCGAGGCGTCGACCGAGCGGTGGAACACCCTTCCGCCGCTCACGACACCCAACCCCATCCATCGCGTCAAGCCGGGCGCTACCGTACTGCTCACCGGAGCCCCCTTGAATGGGGATGACGAGCTGGTCGTGCTGGCCAGCCACCACTATGGGCGCGGCCGGGTGATTGCCTTCACGGCTCAGGACTCCTGGCTGTGGCAGATGCACGCCGACATGCCACTCGAGGACATGACCCACGAGCGCCTGTGGCGCCAGATGACTCGCTGGCTGGTGAGCACCGTACCGGACCGGGTCACCGTCGAGACGTCCAAGAACCGACTGTCGCCGGGTGAGCCGGTCATCATCAGAGCCGAGATTCAAGATTCGAGCTACCTGGGGATCAACGGTGCCACGGTGACCGCCACGATTACCGACCCGACGGGCGCGGAAACCTCGGTCCCGCTCGAGTGGACGGTGGAAGAGGATGGCGAGTACCAGACGGTTTTCCTCCCCACTCAAAGGGGAACGTACCTCATCCGGGTCGAGGCGGAGCACGCCGGGCACTCACTGGGCAGCGACGATACGGAGATCCGGACCGCCTACATGCCGACCGAGTTCTTCGGCGCGGAAATGAACGCGCCGCTGCTCCGGCGGATCGCGGACGAAACCGGTGGGCGGTTCTATACCGCGTCCACCATGGCTGGGCTCGCCGAGGACGCGCGCTTCACCGAGAGCGGCAAGACCGTCGTCGAGATCTATGAACTGTGGGACATGCCGGCCATCCTGATACTCACGCTCGGCTTGATCGGAGCCGAGTGGGGCCTGCGACGCAGGAGGGGCTTGGCGTGACCAAGACAATCCTGATGCTCGTCGCTCTGCTGGTGCCGACACCGCTGCTGAGCCAGACGGTCCTCGTGGTGATCACCGGTATCGGGGGCGAGGCCCGGTATGCCGAGCGGTTTCACACCTGGGCCGCCACACTGATGGACGCAGCAACCGACCGGTATGGACTGCCTGACAGCAACGTCGTCTACCTGGCGGCCGACCCGGAGCGCGATCCGTCCCGTACCACCGCTCGCTCCACCAGAGAGAACATCCAGGCCACGCTGAGCCGCCTGGCCGCCACCACTCCTGCCGACGATCTGGTGTTCATCGTGGTGATCGGACACGGCAGCTACCGCAACGGGATATCCAAGATCAACCTCCCCGGACCGGACATGACCGCCGCCGAGTTCGCCGTGGCCCTCGACGCCTTCGGCGACCGGCCCATCGTCTTTGCCAACCTGAGCAGCGCCAGTGGAGAGTTCGTCAAGACCCTGTCCGCACCCAACCGAACCATCATCACGGCCACCAAGAGCGGCATGGAACGTAACCAGTCGGTGTTCGGTCAGTTCTTCGTAGCCGCCTTCGTCGGCGACGAGGCAGACGCCGACAACGACGAACGTCTGTCCGTGCTGGAGGCCTTCAACTACGCTCGCTCGGAGGTCTCCCGCGCCTACGACAAGGATCAGAAGCTGTTGAGCGAACACGCGGTGCTTGACGACAACGGCGACGGCACCGGCAGCGCCGAGCCGGGCCCGGACGCAGAGGACGGCCCGCTGGCCGCGACGTTTCTCCTGACCGGGGCCACCAGGACCACCATCGCCGGGGCGTCGTCGGACGACCCCCAACTGGCTCGCCTGTACGCCGATAAAGTCGGCCTGGAACAGGCCATCGCCGAGCTTCGGCGCCGGAAGGCCTCGCTGGAGAAGGACGATTATGAGGATCAGCTGGAGGAGCTACTCGTCGATCTGGCCCTGACCAACCGCGCCATTCGCAGCCGCGAGGGAAGCTGATGACTCATCCCCGTGGCGCTGTGTTCCTTTTCCTCGGCTGCCTCATCGCGGCCTTGCCGTCGGCCGGCGCTCAGGATCGCGTGGCCAACGCCTACGACGCCTACCGGATTGGGGAGTATGACGTCGCGGTGTCGGTCCTGAGCAGCGTCCTGCGAAGCGAGCCCAGCATCGACGCCACGGTCTTGCTCGGGCGCGTGCTACGGGAAACGGGCCGCTACCAGGAAGCGGAGGAACTGTTGCGCAAGAGTACCGCCACCGATAACGCCTCACTCGAGCTGGCGACGCAACTGGGTGAGGTGCTCCTGGCGACGGGGCGGACGGAGCAGGCAATGGAACAGTTTCGCCGGGTGACGGACGCGGGTAGCGCCGGACCGTTCCTGGCGCACCTTCGGGTCGCCGAGATTCATATCCAGCGGGGCGAACGCCGGAAGGGGACAGATCGTCTCAACTGGATCGTGGCCCAATACGACGGCGGTCGGGTGACGTCCTCCCAGGACCTGGCCGCCGTGGCGGCCGCACTGGAGCACCTCGGGCGCACCGACACCGGCCGCTTCCGTGAGGCACTCCGGGTCTACGATCAGGCGATCGCCGCCGACTCCACCAATCTCGACGCCCAAGTAGCCAGCGGCGATCTGTTCCTCAGCAAGTACCAGGGCGCCGACGCCCGGGCCATGTACCAGCTGGCCCTCAGCCGTAACCCCAACCATCCGGCAGCCATACTTGGGCTGGCGCAGGTTCGCCGATTCGACGGGGCGAGTGATGCGTTCGAGCTGACCGAACGGAGTCTCGACGTCAATCCCAACCTGGTGGCGGCCCACGTGCTCGCGGCGCGGCAGTACCTCGACCTGGAAGCGTACCCCAAGGCCGACGACGCGGCTCGGTTGGCCCTTGAGACGAACCCTCGCGAC
>SMVY01000119.1 GCA_004357415.1 Gemmatimonadota bacterium | reverse complement strand
TCGGCGGCGACGGCCACCAGCCGGTCGAAGCCGGCCCCGGCGGCGAGTTCCGACGGCGGTATCTGGCGGTTCTTGGCGCTGGAGATGATGCTCTGGACCGCTTTGGGCGAGAACGTCTTGGGCGGGTGTCCCTGCTTGCCGAGCAGCCGCCGGATGAGCGCCAACCGGTCGTCCTCGTCGTAGATGGTGAAGTTGGCGGTGAATCCCAGCAGTTCGGCCTCGCGCCGGAGCAGCCGCGCCGCCAGCGAGTGGAAGGTACCGATCCACAGGCCGCCGGGGTCGCGTCCCAGGAGATGGCCCACCCGCTGTTTCATCTCTCCGGCGGCCTTGTTGGTGAAGGTGACCGCAAAGATCCTGTGCGGCAGAACACCGTGCCGTTCGATCAACCGGGCGATGCGCATGGTCAGTACGCGCGTCTTCCCCGACCCGGCGCCGGCCAGCACCAGCAGGGGCCCCTCGACGTGGTCGACGGCTTCTTGCTGCGCCTGGTTGAGCTCCTGGTCCAGCAGCTGGGTCATGCGTTCGCCTGCTTGGTGATGGGAAGGGTGATCGCAAACGTGGCGCCGACCTCAGTGTGCTCGAGCACGAGTTTACCGTCGTGGTTGTCCTCCACCACCCTGCGCGCCAGGGCCAGGCCGATGCCCCAGCCGCCTTCCTTGGTGGAGGTGCCCGGTTGGAAGATGTGCCCCCGGGCTTCCTTGGGGACGCCGGGTCCGTCGTCGATCACCCGCAGCACCGCCTTGTTCTCCTGCGAATCTACCTTCAGCGTAATGGTGCCCGTGCGGCCCTTGAGCGCGTCGATGGCGTTCTTGACCAGACTCTCGAGCGCCCACTCCAGCAGGATCGGGTCGCCTTCGACGTCGGGTCCGGGCCCGGCGGCGTCGACCCGCAGTTCGATGGTGTTGGCGTGTTGGGGAAGCCGGGGCCGGAAGTACCCGGCGACGTGATCGGCCAGGGCGCCGAGGGCGATGACATCCCGGTTGGCGGGATTGCCGATCCGCTCGAAGCGCTTGGCTACCCGCTCGAGTCGTTCGGCGTCGGCACTCAGATGGTCCGCCAGGCCCTCAGGCGGCGTTGGCCGCGAACGTATCTGCTCGATCCACCCCTGCAAACTGGTCAACGGGGTTCCCATCTGGTGGGCGGCCTCGCGCGCCATGGCGACCCACAGGCGGTCGCGCTGCGACATCATGGCGTTGCGGTAGGCAAAGGCGCCGACGGCGACCATGCTGGCGATGGCCAAGGCCTGGAGGATGGCCAGGGTCTTGAGTTGGGTGACCGCCGGCACCGGACCGTAGTGGATGACGTTGACACCTTCACGCACCGGGGGGTTCCGCCGGTCGAGTTCGCGCGCCAGTTCCATCACCCGCGGATCGTCGAGCGGCACGTCCCACGGCAGGTTTTCGGCGGCGGTGACGTTGCCCATCCCGTCGGTCACGATCAGGGGGATGCCTGATCTGGTAACCATTTCGGAGAGATTGAAGAGCGCTTCCACTTCGGCACCGGCCCGTCCGCTCAACAGGCCTTCGTAGACGCGTGAGTAGATACGGCTGGTGGCGATGGCATCCTGGCGGAAGTGGCGGGCCACGATCACGCTGCCGCCGATGCTCAACCCGATGAGCGACGCCACCAGCATCACGACCAGTGTCGGGGCCAATCGGCGAAAGCGCGGGTTACCCACGAGGCGACAGGCGGTCGGTCCCCATGTACGGCACCAACGACTCCGGGAGGAGCACCTCGCCGTCGGCCGTCTGGTTGTTCTCCAGGAGGGCGATGATGGTCCGGGGGAAGGCCACGCCCGAGGCGTTGAGGGTGTGGACGAACTCCGGCTTGCTCTTGGGCTCCGGCCGGTACCGGATGTTGGCGCGCCGCCCCTGGAAGTCGGTGAATGTGGACGAACTCGACGCCTCGAGCCAGGTTCCGACGCCGGAGGCCCAGACCTCGAGATCGAGCGTGCTGGCGCTGGAGAACCCGGTGTCGCCCGCGGCCAACGCCACCACCCGGTAGGGAATTTTCAGGCGTTGGAGCACGGCTTCCGCGTGACCGGTGAGCAGGGCGTGCTGAGCCGGCGCGTCTTCCGCCCGGCAGAAGCGGACCAATTCGACCTTGTCGAACTGGTGGACTCGGATCAGGCCGCGGGTGTCCTTCCCGTGGGCACCGGCCTCGCGCCGGAAGCACGGGGTGAACGCCACGTACCCCAAGGGCAGCCGCGCTCCGTCGAGGATTTCCCCGCGATGCAAATTCGTCAGGGGGACTTCCGCGGTGGGAATGAGGAACAGATCGTCCCCCTCCATCCGGTAGAGATCGTCTTCGAACTTCGGCAGTTGGCCCGTGCCCGTGAGAGCATCCCGGTTCGCCAATACCGGCGGGCTCACTTCGATGTAACCATGCTCACCGGTGTGCAGGTCGAGCATGAAGTTGGCCAGGGCGCGGACCAGCCGAGCCCCTAGGCCCACGAACACTGGGAAACCGGACCCAGCGATGGTGGCGCCGCGCGGGAGGTCGAGAATCCCCAGTGACTCCGCCAACTCCCAGTGAGGTTTGGGCTCGAAGTCGAAGGCGGGCGGGCGGCCCCAGGTGCGTACCACGACGTTGTCCGATTCGTCGCCTTCGGGCACTTCAGGGAGCGGCGGGTTGGGAATGGTGAGGAGGGCGTCCTGCAACTCCGCTTGGCACTGGCGCACTTCGTCATCGAGCGCCTTGATCCGATCGCTGGCGGTCTTGAGCGTTGCCAGGAGGTCATCGGCGGGTTCGCCCGCCTGCTTGCGGCGGGCCACTTCCTGGCTGGCGCTGTTGCGCCCGGCCTTGAGCTGCTCGACCTCCGTCAGGAGCCGTCGGTGGCTGTGATCCAACTCGAGAATCCGGTCGACAGCGGCACCGAGGGCGGCATCGCCCCGCCGGAGCAACTGCGCGCGAAAGGCCTCCGGGTCCTGGCGGATGCGCTTGATGTCGATCACGAGACGATCAAATGTCGGGGAGGCCCGGCTCCAGGCCGCGGTAGCCGCAATTGAAATTGTCGAGGAGTTTGAGAGATATCCGCAACGTGTCTGGGGCCAGGTTCAGTTCCAGGATCTCTATCTTGGCATAGCGTGGTACCCCGATGGAACAGATGATCCGCGAGCGCACCACGTAGGTGTTGCCCACTGCCGCCTTGAGAGAGTCCGTGGTCAGGTAGCCGTCGAACGGCGCCAGGGTTATCTGGTCGAACTGCAGGCCCCCGGCGGCGGTCCCCTGAGGGAGGAGACCCGGATCGAGACTCGACCCCGGCATGCCCACCGCCAGTGACGGGACCAACCACGGCTGGCCCTGCGGGTCGACGGTGAAGACAAAGTCGAACGCCGAAAAGATGTCCGTTCGGACGGGCTGGCCCAACTCCACGGCAAACCCGCTGGCCTCCGACACCGGCGTCCCGTCGAGGGAGAACAGGGCGATGGTGTCGATCACGTTGGTCTCGGAGGCCGGTGCCAGCGCGTTGGGATCGCTGCACGCGGCCACCGTGATCCCGAGGAGGGACAGAACCATGAATGAAGTACGCATACAGGGGTAACTTTAAGCTGGATACCAAAGTGGGTCAACCCACTACCGTTGCTTGACTTCGGTCCTCCGAGTTTCTACGTTGAGCCAGCGCTCCCGTCTCCTCTCACCAGGGTTCCCATGGCCGGTTTACACAGCGTGATCGAGGGCCTTTCCCAGCGCCCCGGCGTCGCCGCCGTGGCCCTGGTAAGCGACGATGGCCTGGTGATCGACCGGGCCATGGGGAATGGCCACGGCGATGCCGACGAGGTGGCAGCCCTCAGCGCCACCCTGGCCCGACACGCCACTAGTCTGGGTGACGCCGCCGGCCGCGGGAGCTTTCACGCCGGCGTGTTCGAGTATGCCAATGGCATGGTCGTGTTGTCGCAGGCCGGGGCCGCCAATTTTGTCGTGATCGTCGTCGACTCCAACCACAACGTCGGGGCCCTCCTTTACGACCTCAGAAAAAACGAACCGGCACTTGCCGCCCTGCTGTAGCCGGCCATGAGATGGGCCGTCATTCTGGCCGGCGGCGCCGGCACCAGGTTCTGGCCTCTCAGCACCCCCCACGCGCCCAAGCACATCCTCCCGCTCGCCGGTGAACGGTCATCCATCCAGGAGGCCCTAGACCGACTCGACGGGCTGGTACCGCCGGAGCGGATCCTCCTGGTGACGGGCCGCTCGCTGGCACCGCACCTGCAACGCATCATCAAGCTCCCCGACGACAATCTCCTGCTAGAGCCGCGAGCGGCCTCCACCGGCCCGGCCCTGGTGTGGGCCACCGTGGAAGCGGCCCGCCGCGATCCGGACGCACACATCCTCACGACCCACGCCGACTGGGCGGTGCCCGATCCGGCCGCATTCCGCACAGCAGCAGCGCAGGCCCTCGAAACGGCAGCCCATCACGACCGGCTGGTGACGGTCGGGATCGTGCCGTCCAGGCCCGAAACCGGATACGGCTACATCGTGCCCGGTCCCGAACTCGATCGCCACGCCCGGGAGGTGGCCCGCTTCACCGAGAAACCCGATGCCGCCACGGCGCTCGATCTCATCGCCGGGGGCGCCCTGTGGAACAGCGGTCTGTTCGCCTGGACCGCGCGCTGCCTGATCCGCGAGGTCGAGGCGGCCACGCCCGAAATTGCCCCCGCGCTTCCCCTCCTCCGCGAGGGCGATGTCGAGGGATTCTTTGCGCGCGTCACCCCGATCTCCATCGACGTCGGCGTCCTCGAACGAAGCAACGCCGTGGCCGTGGTGCCGGGTGGTTTCGTCTGGGACGACATCGGCACCTGGGAAGCGATCCACCGTATCCGCCCGCGCGACGGTCTCGGCAACGTGGTGGTGGGGCCCGTATTCACCAACGAGACCGAAGACTGTGTGGTCTGGTCGGAGGGCGACCCCATCGTCCTCGACGGGGTGAAGGATCTGGTGGTGGTCCACGCCAACGGCCGTATCCTGGTCATGTCCCGCGACCGGGCCGCCGACCTCAAACGGGTCCTGAACCAACTCCCCCCGGAAGTGCGCGACCTGGAACCCTCCGACGAATGAAGCTCTACCTCCTCGAGCCGGACACCGAGTCGAGCGCCTGGGCGCCTTTTGGTGGAGTTTCCCCCGTGGCGGAATGGCGGGTCGGCGCCTATCGCATCAGAGAGCGCTGGGAGCGGGTCGTGGGTCGATCGGTAACGGCCATCATCGATGACCGGATGGCGGGCTACACTGATGTCGACTCCCCACCGGTGCAACCCGCGGGCGAGATCAGCGGCCCGGCGATCGTCGCCGATGCGCGCTTTGCCCCACGCCTCTCGGATCGTCCGGCGGCAACTTTCTCCCGCTTGACCTCGGGTGGGCGCTCGGTCGCCTGGCACATCGCCGAGGGCCAATCGTGGGGCGGCCCGCACGACGACGGCGAGTCCAGCCCGATCGACGGCCTGACACTGGAAGGCGCGGCCGACATCCTCGACGGTCTCGACGATCTCCTGGCAGACGATGTCAGACGCCTGGCCGGATCGGTGACGTCCGTGGTTCCGCCCGGCTCCATCGTTCTCGGCGCCGCCGAAGATATCGTGCTGCGCAACGCGGAGGTGGAGCCCGGCGTGGTGTTCGACGTCCGCGGCGGACCCGTGGTCATCGACGGCGGCACGGTGCAGAGCGGCACCCGGCTCGAGGGACCGATCTACCTGGGCCCGGGCACGGTGATCCTCGGCGGCTCCCTGCGCAACAGCGCGATCGGCCCCCAGTGCCGCGTGCGGGGAGAAGTCGCCAGCAGCGTGTTCATGGGGTACGCCAACAAGGCCCACGACGGATTCCTGGGGCACAGCATCGTGGGGCAGTGGGCCAATCTGGGTGCGCTGACCACGACCTCGAACCTCAAGAACACCTACGGCACCGTGCAGCTGCAAACAGACGCGCACCGGTGGGACACGGGGCGCCAGTTCCTCGGCAGCCTGATCGGAGACCACGTCAAGATCGCCATCGGAACGATGCTGGGCACCGGCACCATCATCGGCGCTGGAGCCAACGTCTTCGGTCCCGGGGCGGTGCCCAAGTACGTGCCACCGCTCGCCTGGGGGACCAGCGGAAGCGAGCGAGTGAGCGCCACGGGCTTCCTCACCGTGGCGTCCCGGGTGATGCCGCGCCGAGGTGTCGAGTGGACGCCGGAGCGAGAAGCCTCCTTGGCCGCTGCGTACACCCGGATGTCCGGGGGGGGAGGGGGGGCATGACCCGGCTCCACGTTCTGGGCTCGGGGTCCAAAGGGAACGCCTTCGCCCTCGAACACGAGGGTGCGGTCCTGTTGATCGACGTGGGGTTCAGCGCCAAGGAAATCCGGCGCCGGGCCCAAGTGACGGGACTCCCGCTCGATGCCCTGGTCGGGATCGCACTGACACACGAGCACGGCGACCACACGGCCGGTGTCCGGGTGCTCACCAAACTCATTGCAGCCCCGATCATCACTTCCCCGGGAACGTGGCACAAAGTGAAGGACCGGTTGCCGCACTGCCGCCATCGGTCGGCCGGCATGGCCTCGATGGTCGAGGTGGGACCGTTCGTGATCGAGTCATGCCTCACCAGCCACGATGCCCTCGAGCCCCTGGCGTTCGCCATCCGCCTGCCGAACGGTGTCACCCTCGGCTTGGCCTACGACGTCGGCCGCCCTACGGCGGCCATGCGCTACTTGTTGCGGGACGCCACCGCCCTGGTGATCGAGGCCAATCACGACGACGTGATGTTGCGGATGAGCGACTATCCCGCCACGGTCCGGCAGCGCATCGCAGGGTCCGCGGGACACCTTTCCAACCGTGCCACCGCCGAGCTGGTGGCGGAGTTGTGGCACCCCGAGCTGGCAACGGTGGTGCTGGCGCATTTGAGCGAGAGCTGCAACACGCCGGGCCACGCGCGCGACACCGTCGAGCCGGTCATCCGGGCCGCCGGATTCAGCGGGACCCTGCACGTTGCGCTGCAGGACCTTCCCCTCGATCCCATCACGCTGGCCACCCCCCACCCCACGCGGAAAACGCGACGGGGCGACGCTCGCACGCCGCCCCCGTTGGTCCTCGACCTATAGGCCGGCGGTCAGAAACAGACGTCGACCTCGCCCGGCATCGGGTCGGCCGGGACCGGAATGCTGTCGGGCCTGAGCGACGGCGGCCCCACCCGTTTTAGGGTGATCGGTTCCTGCAGGTCTCCCTCCGACAGCGTCATCTTGTCACCGCGCACCCGCAGCGTGTAGCACACCCATTCCTCACCGAGGGCGATCATCAAGGTGTCGGCCTTGACCCGCCAGCGCACCGTTTCGGTTCCGTAGCTGGCGCTCGAGTCGGCGCGAATGATTATCTCGTGCACTTCGGCGTCCGCCTTGGCCTCCCACGTCCCCAACAAACTCCCACCATCGGATTGCGCCTCAGAACTCATAGGAACAGCCACGGCAATGAGGGCAACAAACAGCATGAGGCGACGCAACGGCATTGGATGGTCCCTGAAGAGATGGCGGTGACCTCAGAATGATAATAGAGGGCTAAGAGGGAAATGTGTCTGTGCGGTCGTATAGCTGGTACGGGCGACGCATGCGTCGCCCCTACGGTGGCCGCCACCCGCCATCCTTTTTCCTCTTAGCCCTCTTAGCCTTCCTACGGAAAACGCCCCGGAGCCATGAGCTCCGAGGCGCTTCCCATCGTGCGGCGAGTGCTCGCCTAGTACATCCCACCCATGCCGCCTGGAGGGCCAGCCGGCATCGCTGACGGCTCTTCCTTTTCCTCAACCACCACTGCTTCGGTGGTGAGCAGGAGGCCCGCGATCGACGCGGCATTCTGCAGCGCCGTCCGCACGACCAAGGTGGGGTCGATCACACCGGCCTTGATCAGGTCCTCGTACTTGTCGGTTGCGGCGTTGTAGCCGAAGCTCAAGTCGTCCGAAGCCTTGACCTTCTCCACCACGATGGCGCCTTCGACGCCCGCGTTGGCGGCGATCATCCGGAGCGGCTCGGCCAGGGACCGTCTCACGATGTCCACGCCGATCTTCTCGTCGCGGGTACCCTTCACCTTGCCGAGTACCGACGCGGCACGTATGAAGGCAACCCCGCCGCCCGCAACGATGCCTTCCGAGACCGCGGCCCGAGTTGCGTGCAGCGCGTCTTCCACTCGCGCCTTCTTTTCCTTCATTTCCGTCTCGGTGGCGGCACCGACACTGATCACCGCAACACCGCCGGCCAGCTTGGCCAGGCGCTCCTGCAGCTTCTCTTTGTCGTAGTCGCTGGTGCTCTTCTCGACGGCGGCGCGAATCTCAGCGATCCGACCCTTGATCTTATCGGCGGCGCCGCCCCCATCGATCAGGGTGGTGTCGTCCTTGTCGATCACCATACGTTTGGCCCGCCCCAGGTCCTTGAGGGTGGCGTTCTCGAGCTTGAGGCCGAGCTCCTCGGAAATGACCTGACCACCGGTCAGGACACCGATGTCGCGCAGCATTTCCTTGCGGCGATCGCCGAAGCCCGGTGCCTTGACGGCCACCACCTTGAGGGTGCCACGCAACTTGTTGACGACCAGCGTCGCCAGCGCCTCGCCCTCGATGTCCTCGGCGATGATCAACAGCGCCTTGCCTGTCTGGGCGATCTTCTCCAGAATCGGCAGGAGGTCCTTCATGGCGGAGATCTTCTTGTCGTGGATCAGGATGTACCCGTCCTCGATCGCCGCTTCCATCTTTTCCGGGTCGGTCACGAAGTAGGGCGACAGGTAGCCGCGGTCGAACTGCATACCGTCGACCGTCTCCAACGTGGTCTCGAGACCCTTGGCCTCCTCGACCGTGATGACGCCGTCCTTGCCGACCTTCTCCATCGCCTCGGCGATGAGATTGCCGATCTCGGGATCGTTATTGGCCGAGATGGTGCCCACCTGGGCGATTTCCTGCTTGCCCGACGTGGGAACCGAAAACTTCCCCAACTGGGCGACGATGGCCTCGACGGCCTTGTCGATGCCACGCTTCAACTCCATCGGGTTGGCGCCGGCGGTGACGTTCCGCAGACCTTCCCGGTAGATGGCCTGGGCCAGTACCGTGGCCGTGGTGGTGCCGTCACCCGCGAGATCGCTCGTCTTGGTGGCGACTTCCTTGACCATCTGCGCGCCCAGATTCTCGATGGGGTCGGCGAGTTCGATCTCCTTCGCCACGGTCACCCCGTCCTTGGTGATGGTCGGTGAGCCGAACTTCTTGTCGATGACCACGTTCCGGCCCTTGGGCCCGAGCGTGACCCTCACCGCATCAGCCAACTTGTCGACACCAGCCTTGAGCCCTGCACGGGCCACGGCGTCGAAATACAACTCCTTGGCAGCCATAATTGTGTTCTCCTTCGAAACCGATCAGTGGACTCTAGCCGATCTTGGCTAGGATATCCGAAGCCTTGATGATGATCACTTCGTCGTCGCCCAGTTGGTACTGGGTTCCGCTGTACTTCCCGTAGATGACCTTGTCGCCGACGGCGATGTCCATCGGCACCCGCTTACCCTCTTCCACCCGGCCGGGCCCGACGGCGATCACTTCGCCCTGAGTCGGCTTTTCCTTGGCAGTGTCGGGAATGTAGAGCCCGCCCCGCATTTCCTCGACTTCGTCGTTGGGCATGATGACAACACGATCCTCGAGCGGCTTGATGGCCACCTTGGTCGCTGTGGTCATAATCCTTACCTCCACTAACAGTGAGTCGTAAGATGATGTTACAGTGGCACTTACCAGCAAATATTAGCACTCAACGTCATGGAGTGCTAATGGTCCGCTGCAAAGATATCCGGGTCTAGGTCGAAGTCAACCCGCTGCGCCTAGGGCGTTGTTACAGATCGATTCGGAGTTCCCCGCCGAGGTAGCGGGTGAATTGGTCGAAGAACTGTCGCTGCAGCGACACGCCGTCGTAGCCGATGAGCGAGAACGACAGTGACCGCCGACCGTCCGCGCCCCACAGCACCAGGCCGATACGACCCATGACGCTCACATGCCAGCGGGTCTGTTCCGCCGCGTCACCGAAGACCCCGGCGATGAGCTGGACGGGAATGGCACCCAGGCCGAAACTGGGCCCGAACCAGTCGAGGCCCAGCGCGGCCGCCAGAGGTGGCAGATGCGGCTCCCTTTGGAGCACTCGGCTGGCGCTGCCGGTCAGGTAGAACGCGCCTAGCCGGCGTCCCACCCAGAGCGCCGCCACCTCTCTGGTCCAGTCCAGCCGGGTGATTCCGGCGCCCTCCGCCAACTCGTCCCCCAAGTGGCTGTTCTCGTGAAACAACTGCAGGGTGGCATCCCATTTGGCCCACTGCCGTCAGCGGCAGGATGAACAGCGCCGTCACAGCATCGCTGGTGCTAGGGCCCGGCCGGGTAGGTAGCGGGTACGCATGCCACGGGAACGCCGCGGAGGCAAGTGTCGTTCCCTCAGCACAACCCCAGAGTGGTATTCGCAACTGTTGGGCAGCCCGGTTGACTTGTGTTCGGTCTCCTTCGAGCTTTGTGGATTGTCCGATCGCCCCTCCCGCCGGCTGTTTACCGAGGGACCGATCGGGTCGCGAACCGCCGGCTATTTCCTGGAGTAACGACTTATGGTAGTGGCAGCATTGTTGGTTTCCGTTCAGATGGCCGCCGGGCCGGGCGGCATGGCCCCGGCCGATACGGCCAGACTCGAAGTCACGGTCGACTCTTCCGCCAAGCACATCGTGCTGATGGTCGGTCCCTTTCATCTGGTTGACCGTTCCGGAGAAGACACGCACGCCCATTCAGGCGCCGGGCACGACACGCCGGTCTATCACTTCGACTGGCCCATCGAGGGCTGGCTCCGTGGGTTCGAACTGGGAGTGGTCGACGGCCAGGGCAATGTCCTGCCCCGCCACATCATGCACCACAT
>SMVY01000118.1 GCA_004357415.1 Gemmatimonadota bacterium | reverse complement strand
GCACTGGTGTGGAGGAACCCCCGCCGCTACCGGCCCGATCCCGTGCCGGCACCGTCGCAGTAGGCGCCGATCATGGACTCGACTCGGGGCTGGTACTGGTCGACGTAGCCGAGGAACGTGTCCACCTGATCCGGGTTGGTCTCGCGCCCGGCGGCCAACGCGCCGGCGGATTCCGTCAGCAACTGATCCATCTGCCTCGCCAGCTCGCAGGACTTGGCGGCTTCCGCTTCTTCGTCGAGCGCCGGTACCATCAGGAAGGTCGACAACCCGAGAATGTAGCTGGCGGTTCGGGTAATGGCCGGTTGGTCGTCCGCGGCCAACTCGATGGCCTTGCGGGATCCTTCGGCCGCCCCTTCGAGATCCCTCGGATCCTGCAACAGCGGCAGCGCGCCGGTGATCAGGATGGTGGCGCCGTTCAACCGTACGGCCTCGTCACCTTGGGCGACGGCGTAATCAACGAAGATGATTGCGTCGATGATACGCCGGTCGTCGGCGAGGGCCTTGGCTGTCTTGAGGAATGCCGTGACCGATGTGGGGTCGAGTTGGTACAGCCTGGTCGTGACCACGATGGCACTGTCGAGTGCGCCCGCCGATGCGTAGGCGCTGGCCAGCTGTTCGAGTAGCGTTACGTTGGCCGGGAAGCGCCCGGAACCGATCTGGGCAAAGCGGAGCAACTGCACGGTATCTTCGGCGGCTTCGGCGAACACCATCACCTTGAGGAAGTAGGTGGAGTCAACCGCCAGAGTGTCGATGTCGTACAACATGGCCAGGGCGGCTAGGGCTTCAGGCATCTGTCCGGCCACGGCATGGGCGTTGGCTTTCAGGTCATAGAAATCGGGATTGAAGGGGTCGCGCGCGATACCGGCGTCGGCGATCGCCACGGCGGCTTCGGGGTGCCCGTACTGGTTGAACAGCTTGATGGCGTTTTGCCGCAGGGCCTCGTTCGTGGGAGCGATCAACAACATGGACTGGAACGACTCGATCACCATGGCCGTGTCACCCAGGGCCTCGTACTCCTCGGCCAACATGGTGTAGGCCGGAAGGCTCAGCGGGTCGCCTTCAACCGCGCGGCGCAAGTGGAAGATGACTGAATCGGCCGGCTGGCCGGAGGCCTTGGCCATCTCGGCCAGACACACCTCGGCCAGCCCCTGGTTAGGTACCCGCTTGAGGGCCTTTTCGGCCGCTTTAACGGCGTCGCGCTGTTTGTCCGGCATGCGGGCGAGACTGGTGCACTCCTTGGCGTCCTTGTACGCCCGGATCGGCTCCTTGAAATCGTCGGCCAGGTCCTTGGCGAACTCCTCGAGCGTTTCGCCCACCGCCTGGGTCCGGCGCACGACATAGCCCGCGTCGTCGTTCACGCCGGCGAACCGGGTCGTCACCGAGTAGCGACCGTCCTGCTCGCGGCTCATGGCGCTCAAGACGATGGTCCGCGCGTTCAACTGCTGGGCGAACCGCAGAACCACGTTGTTGTCCAGGATGGCGTCTTGCGGGTATCCCCACTGCACCAGTGCCTCGTTCATTTGCTCCCGAGTGATGACATGGAAGTTGCTCCCCGCAGCCCGGTTCATCCGCTCGCGGAGGTCGTCGCCCACGGCAACCGCGGCCGCCGAATCGGCCGAGGCGAACACGTACGGTGTGGCCACCATCATCCTGGGCGCCGCCCGAACCATGCCGCTGCGGCCGCCACCGGAGGGGATTTGGCTCGCAACCGGCGCAGCGAGGACGATGCCAAGCGCCACGAACACCATTATTCGATTCAATCGCATTCCATCAGCCTCCAACGGACCCGATGTTCCTACGGGCGTGCCTGCCATCGGGGAACGATTCACAAGTTCACGACCTCAATAAGTACGGCTTGCCGAGTCAACCAAATGGGCGAAGAGGGATTCGAACCCCCGACTTCCTGCTTGTAAGGCAGGCGCTCTGAACCAACTGAGCTATTCGCCCGAACGTTCGGGCAGCCGGCGCCCTCTATACCACTCGCGCGTGCAGGCTACAGAGCGATGCCCAATGGAAACAGCACGCAGTACCCCAGAACCAACAGTACCGCGGCAGCGCTCGCGCTGCCAGCACCCAGCAACAAGTATCCCCCGGCGAGAGACATCATCGCCGCCCCGAGGAGAACTACGTTGCGTCGCCCCAGCGAGGAGCGGCGGGTGGAACCACTAGGAGCCTGATTGGGCATAAGCAAGGAGATTAGTCATCCGTCAGGGCGAGGTCAAGCTCGACGCCACTCGCCCGGGCCCCCTAAGCTCACGCGCTGCAGTCGCTTGCCTATGCTTGGTGGCAACGGACGTGCCACCGGGTGAATGCCTAGGCAGTACGGTTCTCCAGCCGCCACTCAGTCGTCCGGCCCAGACTGTCCTTTCTGGGGGACGGTAACGCCCTCCCCGTCAGAGGTGGCCGTACCACTCCGCCATTCGGCCACATCCCACCCCTGGTCCAAGGCCGCCCGGCGGGGACGGTCACGGCGGCGGCGGTGCCAGTGCGACACCAAGACGACGACGGCGAGAATCAGCCACATTCCTCCCGCGGCTAGCCAAGTGAGAAAACTGTAGCGCCGGCGCACGCTCTTCTGCCACACGAGTTCGAACCCACCCGAGGTATATCCGGTCGTCGCGATCACGGCAGCCTCGAATCCGTAGTCTCCCCGCAGCCGGTCGAACAATGGCGCCAGTGTCCTGGTGGGATTGCGGCGAGCCAGTTCCAGGACGGCAGTGATGGCCAGCGCGTAGGCGGTACCCGCCGTGAAACTAGAACCCCTGAGCGCAGCGTTCAGTTCCCCTAGGGACGGCACCCGACGACGAATGACCGTCAGGTTCAACCCCCAGCCATCCAGACGGCCGAACTCGCCGGCGGCCCAACCGGCGTAGCCTTCGTCGAACCACAGCGGTACTCGTCCCTCCACCATCTGGTGGAGGGCCAGATGTGCCATTTCGTGCCGCAGAGTTTGCCGGACGGCACCGTCGTCGGCTCGGAGCACGATGGTGCGCGACTGGGGGAACGCAAGGCCGACTCCCCAGTTGGGCACGCGACCGCGGGCCAGCCGGCTGAATTGGTCGTCGTCGGGGACGAGAATCAGCCGTACGGGACCAAGATCGACCCGGCCCAGCGCGGGCCACTCAACCGGTTGGTCGGCCACCTCGGCCAGCGCAATGGCCAAATCGGCGTCACCAGCCCAACTGACGGCGGTGACGTCCCCGACCTGGGTTGCCGTCGGTTCCGCCGGCTGTTGCAGGAGACCGAGAATCAGGACGAACTGGAGCGCGGGATCTCACCTCCCGAATCGACCAGCTCGACCATTTCCTGGCAGCGCTTGCCCCAGGGATTGAACTTGTTGGCCTTGAATCCATCGGCCCAGGTTTCGCGGGCCGTCTCTCGCTCACCGGCGAACCATTGGGCACGGCCCAACTCGAAGTAGGCCTCGACAAGATTGGGTCCCAACTCGAGGGCCTTGGAGAGAAATGACTGCGCGTCCTGGTACATCTCGCGTTCGAGGTAGACGAGACCGAGGTAGAAGTGGGCGTACAGTGTTGCCTTGCGATCGTTGGCCAGCCGGATGGCCTTGGACAGATGCTCGATCGACTCGCCGAAGATGCCCTTCTTGAGGCAGATATACCCCACGTTGATCCGCGCGAGCGAGTTGGCCGGTTCCTTGGTGAGGACCTTGGAGAACGTCGCCAGGGCGTCGTCGTAGTCTTCGTTGAGCATCTGGGCCCATCCGAGAAGCGACCGCGCCTGGGTATCGTCCGGCGCCAACGACAGTGCCTTGTTGAGCGCCTGAATGGCACCGGTGTGGTCGCCCAGGGAAATCAGGCTCCACCCCTTCTCGATGTAGGTGGAAGCCCCGAGATGGTCGGCGTGCACCGCCGGCCGGGCGCCGGTGAACTGGGGGGCCTGCGCCCCGTCAGCGGTTCCCGACAGCTGCTTGTAGCGCTCCACCAGTGTCCGGATGTTCTCCTTGAGCCCGGTGAGGTCTGACAACGCGCCGTCGACTTCCTTGAAGTAGGCGATGATCTCGCGCTTCAACGCCTCGCGTTCGGCCTGGGCAACGGCTTGTTCCAGCCGCCGTTCGATGTCCCCGTACCGCGCGCGCAGTTCGGCAAGCCAGGACTCGGTCATTGGCCAGGGTCCTCCGCGGATCGGCTGTTCCCGGTTTCTTCCAGTTGCAGCCGCTCCCTTGAATTGAACAGCTTCCCCGCGTTCAACATGACGACCGTGTCATTCCCGTGCGTCAACATGCCTACGATGTATTGTGCGGCGAGGCCCCGCACCATCTTGGGCGGAGCGCTGATGGAGGCCACATCAACCCGGTGTACATCGAGCACCCGGTCGACCAGGACCGCCACGGGATGTTCATCCACACGAATGACTATCAGTCGGCTCTCCTCGCCGATCTCCGGTGCGACACTCAGTCGCTTGCGCAGGTCCACTACGGGCATGAGGTCATCACCGTACGGAAGGACACCCTCGAGAAAAGCCGCCGCCTTCGGCAGCGGTGTAGGAACCACGTATCGCATGATGCGCTCGACCTGCGAAATCTCGAAGGCAAACCGTTGCTCGTCGACCGTGAAGATCACGACCTGAATTTCCTCGGCGGTGCTCGTCATGATGCCGTTCCGATGTCGATGAGTTGGGCCCCCAACAGCGCCACGTCGATGACGGGCACGAACACACCCTCCCGCTGCACCACGCCGACCGCTCCGGGTACCAGAAGATCCTCCGGCAGCTGCGTGATCACCGCCGGCGTGACCTCCGACGCGTAGTCGACTTCCAGGCCGATGGTCCGCTCGTCGATCGTGGCGATGACCGCCATCTCGCCCAGCCGATCCGGGCAGGCCGCCCCGTCAAGTGCGGCACCCAGGTGGAGCACGGGAACGAGTCGGTCCCCCACCGGGATGAGCCCGCGCAGCGCCGGCGTGGCCGAGGGCACCGGGAACGGAGCGGTCAATTCGATGACCTCGACGAGCGAATCCACGATCAAGCCCACTTGGCGGTCACCGATCCGGACCAGCAGGACGTCAGTCACGCTCGTTACCTGGCGGGAAGCGCCGCCAGCCAGGCGCTGACTCGAGGACCGATCTGGTCGATACCCAGGATGTCGCTCGCGGCACCAATTTCCACCGCCGCCTTCGGCATGCCGTAGATGGTGGCACTCTCCCGGTTCTGGGCCACGCCATAGCCCCCGGCTTTCCGCACTGCCGCCAGCCCTTCGGCGCCGTCGCGGCCGAGGCCCGTGAGTACCACGCCGATGGCCCGCTCCCCGAACACGCGGGCTACGGAGCGGAATAGATGATCGGCGGCGGGCCGGACACCCCACAGGGGTGGCTCCTGATCGAGCACGAGACTGGGGCCTTGGGCGCCGAGTTTCACTTGCATATGATAATCCCCCGGCGCGATGTACGCCGTATCGGGCGCCAGCGGAACACCGTCACCACCCTCGACCACCTTGAGACGGCTCTGCCCGTCCAGGCGTTCGGCGAGACTGCGGGTGAATTTGGGCGGCATGTGTTGCGCAATCAGGATCGCGGCGTGGTGACCTGGCTCGATGCGCGGCAACACTTCCGCCAGGGCGCGCGGTCCGCCGGTCGATGCGGCAATGACCACGCAGCATGTCGGTCGCCCGGGGACGGCGAACAACGGTTCGACCGCAGCGGCCTCCACCCGCCTCGGGCGAGCGAGTACCGGAAGACGGTTCAACTCCGCCGAGGCGGCCGCCTCGAGCGCCGTCAGCAACCGGTGACCCAGGCGGGACTGCGCGGCATGGGTTCGCTGTTCTTCCTTGGCGACCAGCTCGACGGCCCCGAGCTCGAGCGCCCTGATCGCCGCCGCGGTGCCCTGCCCGGCGTAGGCGCTTACTACTATTATGGGCCGCGGGATCTCCGACATGATGTACCCGATCGCCCCGAGGCCATCCAACTCGGGCATCTCCAAGTCCATGGTGATGATGTCGGGTTGGAATTTGTGCACCTTCTGCAAGGCATCGGCACCGTTCCGTGCCGTGGCCACCACGCGGAACCGCCCCGAGTCGTCGATGAGTTGGCTCAGCAGTTGCCGGAAGAAGGCGCTGTCGTCCGTGACCAGCACGGAAGGGAGTTCAGATTTCGTGGACACCGGCCTTGACCGACGAGATGCTGACCACTCCAGTGTCGACGTGGAAGTGGACGTTTCGTCCAAAGTCGCCGCCGACCGCCTCGCCCACCACCGGAATGTTGTGTGCGTTGAGTACCCTCCGGGCGGCAACCAGGTTCCGCTCGCCCATTTGGATCGAGCCAGCGGGTACCATATTGCCGAACATGGCCGCCCCACCCACCAGGCGGGCCGTCACCCGTTGGCTGTTGGCGCCGATGGCCGCCATTTCCTCCAACACGTGGGGGATGGCGGTCTCAGGAAATTTTTGCGGCTTGGCGCCAGGCTTGGCGAGGGACGGCGTCGGCAGGAGGATGTGGGCCATCCCGCCGACGAGGACCGTGGCGTCGTACAACACGATGGCCACGCAGCTTCCGAGGCCGTACGTCACCAAGACGTCGCCGGCCATGCCGACCTTGGCGTCGGCAACCTTCACCACCAGTTCGTTCGAGGTCACGCGCACCGCCGGTAGATGCGCTCGCGCACGTCGAGCAGTGTGAATCGTTTCTGGACGGGTCCGAACAGGGTTTCCACCTTTCCCAAGACGAGTACCCCTTTCTCTTCCGGCAGCACATCGGCGAACGTCTGGTACAGCTGCTCCTGGGTGGGGCGATCGAAGTAGATGACGACGTTGCGGCACACCACGAGATCGTATTCCGAAGTCAGGGGCGGATCGCGCATCAGATCGACGTGGCGCACCTGTACCAGCGCGCGCAGCCGCGGGATTACCTGGTACTCATCATCCACCGGAACACAGTATTCCTCCCGAAAATGGTCGGGGGCTTCTTCGAATACCGTCGGCCGGTATCGGGCGGCCTCCGCCCGGGCCATGCACTGGCGGTCGATGTCGGTGGCATCGATCGTCACCCGGTTGAGCCACTTGCGCCGCGCCAGGCGGTCGGCCAGGTCGGCGAACACCATCGCCAGCGTGTACGGCTCCTCGCCGGAGGCACAGCCGGCGCTCCACACCCGAACGCGTCCCTCGCGGGCCTGGAACAGTTCCGGCAGCACGCTGTCTGCCAAACTTTCCCAGGTGGCCGCGTTGCGGTAGAACTTGGTCACGTTGATCGTCAGGCTGTCTCGGAGCTTGGGGTATTCCTCCGGATGCTGTTGCAACAAGGACTGGTAGTCTTGGTAGGTGTGGACCCCACGCGCCCGCATGCGGACGGCAATCCGCCGGCGAAGGCACTTCTCCTTGTACGCGTGGAGGGCCAAGCCCTCGACATCGGAAATCTGCTGCGTCAGCGACTGGAAGCTGGCGTCGTCTCCCGGATTCATTCCGCAGGCTCCAGCATGTCGAGATTGGCCCGCGCCAGTTGGTGCCCGGGGTTGAGCTCGGTGGCGTGCTCCCAATAGCTCTTGGCCTGATCGGCGTCTTTGCGCTTGTACGCCAGGTTTCCCAGCTTGAAGTAGAGGTCGTCCCCGAGATCCGGGTTCAGTTTGGCCGCGCGCTCATAGGCCGACTGCGCGTCGTCGTAATTCCCCGCGCGGTAACGCAGGTCGCCCAAGTTCTTCGACAGTTGGGGCAACGTCGGCTCGGCTTCGAACGCGGCCTGCAGGACTTCGTCGGCCTCGGATACCTCTCCCGCTCCCTCGAGCAGTACTGCGACGTTGTTGGCCAGCACCGCGTGCTCCGGATAGGCCGCCCCACCCTCCCGAGCCAGTGCGAGAGCCGCGTCGAGGTCCCCCTCGCCGGTGTACGCCAACGTCATGGCCCAGTACCAAACCTTCGGCGGCGTGACCTCGCCAATCAGTTCCCGGGCCCGCGCCAGACGTCCGGTGGCCACCCCGAACTCCTCCCGTTTCAGGGCAATGATTCCCCACCCAATCATGGCCCTGGCATCGTCCCGGGCGCGACTGACGGCATCGGCGAACGCCGTCTCCGCCTCCTCGAGTTCGCCGACCCGTTCGAGCGCGTACCCGAGGTTGTGCAGCGCTCCCGGCCGGGGGCCACCTTTGTCGACCGCTTCGCGGAAGCAGGCCACGGCGTCGCTCCAGCGCGCCTGCTTCAAGGCGATGAGCCCCAGGAAGAACGGCGCGCTCCCCTCGGCCGGCCGGAGGTCCGCCACCCGGCGGAACTCCCGCAGTGCTTCTTCCAGCATGTCGGTCTTGTAGAAGGCGATGCCCAGATTGCGGTGTTCCTCCACACGCGCCTCATTGACCCGCGGGGTTTCCCGGCTCTTGGACGTACCGACGCGATGGACGAAGCCTGCCGTGATCAAGCCGAAGAGCCCCTTGCCGAGATCGAACTCCGCCAGGCCGGACTCCTCCAGGATCTGGTGGACGTCCCGCTCGCCGTCGAGCAATTGGAGGATTCTCTGCTGATCGGGTGACAGCGCCACGTCGCTGGCGTCGAGGCGATCCTCTTCGGCCGCGAAGATCAGATCGAAGCTGGGAACCTTCTTCTCGATGAGGCTCCACTCGTCGATCCGTCGGGCGCCCTCGAGGAGCAGCGACTCGGAATTGATCTTGACCAGGAAGTCTTCGCTCTCCGGCACCACGCCGACCTCGAAATTGAAGGTGCCCGAGGTCCAGGTAAAGAGAAAGTACACCGCCTCTTCGATCTGGAGCTGGATGTACTCCTCCAATTCATTCCGCTCGATGACTCCCTGGTCGACGAGGATTTCGCCGAGTTTCTTGTCGCGGAACGACTCCTGGGCCTTGATGGCCGTCTGCAACTCCTCGGCGGTGATCCTGTCGCTGGCGACGAGGATGTCACCCAAGCGGTCACGGCGGTTGACGATGGAGGCGTAACTGACGAGCCCACTGTCGAAGTAGATGTAGCCGAAATTCTGCCGGTCGGCGACGGCCAAGCAGCCGGTTTTCTTGCCCAGCGACAAGAGCTGGATGACGTCCGGGAGGCTCGCTTCCTTGAGACTGCCCTTGATGGCCATCAGCGCCACTCCTCGATGACGCGGTCGCCGGCGTCGGGCCAAGTCCACACCATCTTCTCATGGCTGCGCGGCCCGCCGGCCGTCGGCGGGACTATCCCGCTCGAGCGCACCCGGCGCGGTCGGGCCGGGCGGCGACCGGGTGGACCCTCGAGCACTTCTCGGGCGAGTGCCGCCGTGGGCGTGGTGTTCTGGACCTCGGCGGCGGTCAGCACGCGCTGCACCAGTCCGTGCAGACTGCGGACGCTCTCCACCGGCCTGCTGGCGAGATAGGCCGCCAATTCGTCATCCTCGAGGTCGAGCTTGGCGCGCAGCAGGCGGTCCGCGACCGCCAGTCGGATGTCCCGCTCCGGTGCCGGGAGTTCGACCACCAGGCCACCCTCCAGACGTGTCAGCAGCCGTGGCTCGATCCCGGTCAACTCGGCCAGCGGCACCGCCGAGGTAAATACCATTTGCCGGTCATCGGCCTGCAACTTGTTGAACAGGATGTACAGTTCTTCCTGGGTGCGTTCCTTGCCGGCCAGGAGATTCACGTCGTCGATCAGGAGTGCCGTGGCCCGTTGATAGCGGGTCCGCCACTGGGCGACTCGCTCCTGCTCCAGGGCGTCGATGAGTTGACTGGTGAAATCGGCGGCATCGAGGCAGGCCACCACCGCGCCCTCGCGCGCGGCAAGGACGTTGCCGATGCCATGGAGCAGATGCGTCTTCCCCCGCCCGCTGCCGCCGACGATTACCAGTGGGTTGTATCTGACACCGGGATCCTGCGCCACGGCCGAGGCGCTGCGGAGAGCGACTCGATTGCCGCCGCTTTCCACCAGGTCTTCGAGTTGCCATAAGGGCGACGGACCCGGTGGCGAGGTGACCCCTTCCTGCGCCCGGGCCACGAGGTCTTCGGCAGCGGCCACCTGATCCGGGTCGCGGAACACGGCCGACCCGGCTATGTCGCTCGCCAACGCCTCCGCCTCCGAGGCCAATTCCTGGAGCCGGTCGATGTCCCGCTGGTATGCTTCCAGCACCACATCGATATCGGCCGGCACGTCTTCCTCGAGGAGTGCCTCGAGCCGCGCCGTGCGATACCCCTGCCCTTCCCATCGCAGAATGTGCTCCGCCACGCGCGACCGCCATGATTCGACCTGGTGGGAAACGGTCGCCGCCACCTCAGACAGAAAACTGCCGAACTCGTCGGCGGCCGCTTCGTCCGACGTCGCCGATCGGACATCGGCGGCGGCCTCAACCGATACCGGCACCTCCGGAGGGGGAGATGCCGCTACCACGACCGGCACCGGCAAATCGTGGGTGGGGGGGTCCTTCTCTCCCTGAAGGAAAGCTACTGCCTCCATCGCGCCGAGCGGCGTTTCTTCCACCGCCTGGAGGGCGATCAGCCGGTTGAGGGCGCCGATCAACTCGCGGACATTGTTGAACGGCAGCCCGGCCACGGCGTCGACGACGTCGCGGTCGAATGTCGCTTTTCGTTCCCGGGCCCGGCGCGACAGGATGGCGGCGCGGGTTTCAAAATCCGGGGCGGCGATATCGACAACCAGGCCTCCCGCAAACCGGCGGATGAGACGGTCGTCGAGTGCTTCGATCTCCGCGGGTGGGCGGTCGGAGGCCAGGACGATCTGCCGCTCCTCGGTTTGCATGTAGTCGGTGAGCCGGATGAGCTCGGCCTGCATCTCACGCCGATGAGCCAGAAACTGGACGTCGTCCAGCAACAGAAGATCCGCCTCGCCCACGTGACGGCGATAGGCGTCGCCCTGTCCCGCAGCGAGGGCCGTGTGGAACGCCTCCACAAAATCGTCGAGCGTGAGGTACTCGACGCGGAGATTCGGGTTGATCTCCAGCGCCAGGTGGCCGATGGCCATGAGAAGGTGGGTCTTGCCCAGGCCCGGATCCGCGTACACGAACAAGGGATTGTAGCCGGCGCCGGGTGACTCGGCCACACTGCGGGCCGCGGTGGCCGCCAGCCGGTTGGCCGCCCCGACCACGAGGCTGTCGAACCGGAAATAGGGGTGCAGACGATCGCTCATGCCGGTGCTCCGGCAGCCAGCTTCTGGAGCACGAGTTCCGACACGCCCTTGAGGGTTTCGAACACCCCGCTGCCATGCAGACAGTCGGACGAGAAGCTCCGCACTGACCGGAAGTTCAGCGCATCGTCGAGTTCCGATGGGCTCATGATCAGGTCGGCCGGGAGGTCCTGCTTGTTGTACTGGTACACCAGCGGCATGTCGCGGATGTCCGTCCCCTCGGCCAGGAGGTTCTCCTGCAGGTTCTGCAGGCTCTCCATGTTCTCGTCAAAGCGACGGGCCTGGCTGTCGGCCACGAACACCACGCCGTCGGCACCCTGGAGTACCAGCTTGCGAGTGGCGTTGTAGTACACCTGGCCGGGTACGGTGTAGAGCTGGAACTTGGTGGTGAACCCGGAAATGCTCCCCAGATCGATGGGGAGAAAATCGAAGAACAACGTGCGGTCGGACGCGGTGGCGAGCGACACCATCTTGCCGCGGCGATCCTGAGGCACGCGGCCATAGATGTACTGCAGGTTACTCGTCTTGCCGGACCTACCGGGTCCGTAGTAGACGATCTTGCAAGTAATCTCGCGAGCCGTGAAGTTGACGAGCGACATGTGCCTACCGTCCGAAGAGTGCGCGCAAACTGGAGTGCAGTTCGCTTTCGAAATCCTGGGCCAACACTTGTTTCGTGCCACCTTCCGCCGGCACGCCCTGCGTCAGTTCGTCGACCATGCGATCGAAGAACAGTTGCACCAACCCCAGGGAGGTATCCTGCCCGTACACCACCAACCCGATCCAGCGGCCACGGGGCGTCTCGAACGCCGAGAGGAAGATGCCGTGGCTTTCTCCCTGGTGGGTGAGGGCGCGGAACGGCCGCACTCCGAGCACCCGCGCCATCTCCTCAGTGGAGGAGACAATGGCGGCGCCGAGCGCCGCCGCGGACATGATGTCGACGGCCCGGGTGAATCCGTGCTGCGCCACGACCTGTCCCGCGCTCGTCATCAGGAGCGTGAGACGCGCCTCAGACTCCGTCAGGAACGTCATCAGCGGTTGCTCGACCCAGGGTTCCAGCGCGCGCATTACCCCAGCTGCTCCGCGGCCTGCAGCATCTCGATTCGGGCAAGACCCAGATTGATGTGTCGATCGCCGATGGCGATCAACAGGATGTCCGGCCCCGCCGGAACCACCAACAACGCCCCGCGGGCGGCCTGCAGGTGCATGAACGACGGCCGGCTGAAGCCGGCGGCGGATACCGTTGTACCCATACGGCGCATCAGAGACGCGGCCAGCGCAGCGACCGCGTCGCCGGGGATCCCTTCCATGAGCGACTCCGCCACCACCAAGCCGTCGTCGGCCGATACCACCATGGCTCCAGCCACGCCGCGCAGCCGGGTCAGGCCCTCCAGGGACTCCAGGTAGAGCGCGGTCACGTCAGGGACTCCAGCCAGGCGCGGGCAGCGCTTGCCGCACGCTCGCTCAGGGCGGCGAGCCGTCCGAGGGGGATGGCCGATGGCCGAACCACCAGCAGCACCGTGTCGGCGGTCGGCGAGGCCAGGTGCAGGTTGCCGTCGTCGGATTCGACGGTAACGGTCTCCCAGTCACCCATCTCGAGAAGCCGGGCCGCCCTGGTGGCCTCGCGTGACACACCGGCGAGGTGGGCAGCGACCCGATCGGCCACGTTCTGGCCCGCCGGCGACAGCAATCCCCCACCGAGCCGCTGGCCGTGCTGATCGACCAACAGGAGGCCGTTTTCGGCCCCCTCGAGCCCGGCGAACACCTGCTCGGTGATGTCTTCCGTTTCCTCCACCACCCGAGCCGGCCCGGTGGGCGATGGCGCCCCTGGGTCAGAGCCGTCGAGTTCGAGTGCTTCCCGCACCCGTGCCATGGCGGCGGCGACACCCTCGTCGTCGGGGAGGGTCGCTTGGGCCGCCTGGAGATGTTCCAGTGCCTGATCGAGCTTCCCGGCCACGAAGTACAGAAAGCCGATGCCCTTGTGGGCTCCGGCGTGATCGGGGTCGAGCCTGAGGGCGATACCCCACTCGTCGAACGCCTGCTCGAAATCACCGTGATCGCCCAGAATACGCCCATAGAGGTTGTGGGCATCGGCCAGTTCGGGGTAGCGGGACAACCCGGCCAGCACCACCTTGCGGGCGGCGTCTAGTAGCTTGCGCTGCCGCAGGGCCTCCGCGAGCGGGAGGAACACGAGACTCGTCGGATCGGCGGCCAGTTGCGCCGTCATCACCCTGATGTCTTCACTCATGCCGCTCTCGCAGTGCGTATTCGAGCACCTTGGCCGCTTCGAGATACCGCTCGATGGCTGCCTGGTGTGCCTTCTCGTGGGGGGTGCGGCCGGGCAGTTCCAACCACCGGCGCCAGGCCGATTGGGCATCCTTCAGTTGGCCGGCGCCGACGAGCGCCATGCCGAGGAGGCGGAAGCCCTGGGCGGAGGTGTCATCGAGTTCGACGGCGTCGCTCAGCGACTGCACCGCGTCGTCGAACCGATTCGCCGCCAGCAGTACTCTTCCGAGGATCAGGTAGGCAACGCTTTCATCCGGATTGGCGGCCACGGCGTCGCGCGCCGTCAGCTCCGCGGCGCCGACGTCGGCCACGGCGAGGTGATCTTCCGTGCGGGCCACGAGGACGGCGAGCTCTCGCTCCTCGGGCTTGTGGGTCACGGCCTTGGGGTCCTCGATGACGACGATACCGGCTGACGCCAGCCCGAAAAGCACCTTGGCGACGTCGAACTCGGAGCTCCCCAGCTGGTGAGCCATGTGGCTCACGTCGAGCGCGCCGTCCACGGCGGCCAGGAGGGCCCACTCGTTCGGCAGGAGGTCGATGACCGCCGGGCCGTCGCCGTCACCGTCGAACAGCCGGGGGATGACGCCGACGTGGGGGATCTTCGATTCGAAACGGCTCCACTCGTCGATGCGCCGGGCCGCCTCCATCAATAGCGCCTCGGTGGGAATCCGGTACACCGCCTCGGCGGTCGACTGCCCGGAGGGCCCCTCTTCGAAGGAGAAGTACCCCTCCGACCAACTCATCAGTTCGAAGACTACTTCCTCGACCTGGGCCCGAATCTGCAGATCGAGTTCGCGGCGCGAGAGCGAGCCTATCTCGATCAGCAGTTCCCCCAGCCGTTGTCCCCGGCTGGCCTGCATGTCGCGGGCACGCCCCACGTCATCGGCACTGACTTTGCCAGAACGGATCAGGAGCGAGCCGAGCGGGTGCGGATTGCTTCTGATCTCGGCACCGACGAGCGCGCCATCCTCGAAGAACACTGTGCCGTCATTCTGCCGCAGCTCGGATGTCACGGTGAGCACACCGGTCTTCCGTCCCAGGTCGAGCAACTGGAACACATCGTGGATGTGGAGTTCCCTGAGAGGACCTTCGATGGCCACGGCTTACTCGGGTTGGGCGGCGAAAATGTGCTTGAGGTCCTTGGCGGACCGCAATTGTGATCGGGCACGGTGGGCATACTCGTTCGCCGGATCGAGTGTGACCACGCGGAGCCACGATTCTTTGGCGCCTTCGTAATCCCGCAACTGCAGCTGCACGTCTCCCAGGAAGTAAAGGGCTGCCAGGTTGTCGGTTTCGAACTTGAGAATTCGCACGAGGGCTTCCCGCGCCTGTTCCAGCCGTCCATCGGCGAGGAGCACCTGAGCCAGCAACAGCAGCGCGTCGAACTCGTAGGGATCGACCGACAGCAGGTCGACCAGGAGGTGAATGGCGGCGCGTGGCGAGTCCTGGGTGATCAGCAGCCGGGCCAGGGCCAGGGTAGCCTCGACGTAGGTCGGCAGCAGGTCGAGGGCCCGCTCGTATGCCAGCCGGGCGCCGGCCCAGTTCCGGCGTCGTTCCTCCAGACCTCCCAACTCGTACCACACTTGCACCAACCCGGGATCGAGTTGCAGCGCGGCCTGGTAGGCTTCCAATGCCCCACCGAGGTCGCCCAGCAAGATGGCGACCTTGGCCTGCAACTGCGACAAATCGGGACGGCCAGGTTCGAGTGCCTGCGCCTGCTTGAGGTGGTCGAGCGCGGGGACCGGTTCGCCCAGCGCCAAACGGGCCTGGGCGCAGGCGACCAGCCCGTCCACGTCCGAGCGCGATCGCCGTGCCAGTTCATCGATCATGTCGGCCGCCTCGTGCGCCCGGTCCAGATTGAGGAGGGTGGTGACCTCGCCCCGGAGCGCGTCGGTGTCGTCGGGGTCGTGGGCCCGGCTGCCGCGGTACCGCTCGAGAGCCTCGCCGTGATAGCCTCGTTTGGCGAAGATGTCGCCCAGCAACACGTTGGCACGGACCCGTGACCCCCCGCGCGAAACCGCGCGGTTCAGCTCGGCCGTCGCCAGTTCGAGGAGGCCCTTGCCGATGTAGTCCCGCGCCAGCACGAAGGGTGCCTCGTCATCGGGCACCGCCTCGGACTCATCCGCGCCGTCGGGCACCAGTTGAGCGAAAATGTCGTCGAGCACCCCCTCGTCGAGGGTGAACCCCTCACCCAACTCCGTGGTTGCCACGTCACCGGAGATTTCCGGGACGATGGCGATGGTCGGATCCTCGTACTGCAAGTCGATCCTGAGGCTGAACTTCTGCGGGACGTAATACGGCTCTAGTTCGAGAGCGCGTTTGGTTTCCCGGAGAGCCCCATCGAAATCGCCCAACTGGCTGAGGGTGAAGCTCAAGTTATAGTGCGCCGGGGCGTGGTTCTGATTGCCCTCGACCGAGCGGGCGAAGGCATTCTTGGCGTCGGCGAACCGCTTGAGTTCCATGAGCACCAAGCCGACGCCATTCCACGCGATCGCGTTGTCCGCCGCATCACTGAGCACCGACTTGAACATTTCCAGGGCTGGTTGGAAGCGTTTCAGGTGGAAAAGTTGGAGGGCCAGGTTGAGCCGAGGGTCGACCATCTGTCGGTTGCTCTGGATGGCCTTGTTGAACGCGGTGATGGCCTCCTGGCTCTGGTTGTCGGCCAGCAACACTCCGAGGTTGTTCCACGCCAGCGCGTAACCTGGATCGATCGCCACCGACTTCTCGTACGACGCCTGGGCCGCCTCACGGCGGCCGGCTTGATGGAGGCAGACCCCGCGTTCGTTCCACAGTTTGGGTGATTCTTCGAACTCACGAACCAGACCGTCGTACAGGTCGAGGGCCGTTTCGAAGTCCCGCTTGAGCAAGTGCACTTCGGCCATCGCTTCGAGCACGAGACGACGATCTTCGCCACTGTCGAGCGCCAGTCGATACTCGCGGAGTGATTCGGCGTAGTAGCCTTTCTGTCTGAAGGCGAGGCCGAGATTGAAGTGCGCGAAGGCCTTGCCTTCGGCTATCTGCGGCCGGGCCGGCTCCTCTTTGTCTTCGTGCCCTTCGGCGGCGCCCAGTGTCAGGTTGGCCTGCGCCCGTGCCAGAGTCGGGTTCAGTTGGACGGCCCGCTTGGTGGCCGCCTTGGCCTCATCGTGCTGTCCCATGTCGCCGTAGACGAAGGCAACCAGATAGTGGGCGTCGGCGTAGTCGGGGTTGAGCTTGATGGCGGCCTGCAGTTCGACCAGCGCCTGGTCGTTCAGCCCACGGTT
>SMVY01000117.1 GCA_004357415.1 Gemmatimonadota bacterium | reverse complement strand
GTCTCCCCCAACGCGTCCATGGCGTCGATCAACTGCCGGTCCGACAGGTACGGCGCCGGCCCCAAGCGAAGGACCCCGGCCCGGTGGTCGGTCCACACGTCGCGTTCCCGGAGGAACTCCTGGAACTTTGCGGCGTGGGGCGTCTCGAGGGCCAGAAAGCCGCCGATCGCCGTGATCGGCACGGATCGATCCCGGGTGATCACGCTGGGGGCGGCATCGAGCGCATCGAACGACTCGGCCAGGAGCCCGACCTGGTGCTGGCTGACTTCCCGGAGGAGATCGGGAGTGAGTGCCCGTTCTTCGAAGAAGGCGAACACGTCGGCGGCCCGGTAGTGGCTGGTGGGATCGTAGGTGGCGCCGGCGAAGCGCACGTCACCCTCGCCGTACGTCACCCTCGCGCCCCGCTCCGAGGCCGACAGGTCGGCGAACTCGGCGAACCATCCCGTCACCGCGGGGCGCAAGGTGCTGTCCTTGGGGAACCGCAGGAAACAGTTGCCCTCCCCCAACTGGCAGTACTTGTAGCCGCCGCCGACCACGTAGGCGTCGAGCAGGTCGTGCTCCACCATCGAAAAGGGTACCACGTTCAGCGCGTGATAGGCGTCGACCAGAAGCGGTATCCCGCGGTGCCGGCAGGCGGCACTGAGGCCGGCGAGGCCGGGCACGATGTGGCCGTTGCCGAACAGGACCGCGGAAACCATCACGGCACCGGTACCATCATCGAGGGCCTCGGCCACCCGCTCCGACAGGGACCCGGCCGGCAGCGCCGCCACCCGGGTGACGGCCAGTCCCTCTTCTTCCAGCCGGTCGAGTTGCCGCCGCATCGAATGGAATTCGCCGTCGGTGGTGACGATGCTGGGACGCTCCCGCAGCGGCAAGGCCGACAGGAAGCGGACCAGCAATTCGTGGGTGTTCTGGCCCAGTGCCATGGCGCCGTACTGGGGGTCGTCTCCCAGCAGGCGGCGGAATCCCGCGCGGACCAGTTCGGCCTGCTCGAACGCCGGACCCCATTTTTCATCGACGTAGCGTGCCGCGTCCTGCCAGGCACGTTGCTGGCCATCGAGGCACCGATCGGGCCACGCCTGGTGCGAGTGCCCCGTGAGCAGACATCGTTGGCTGACGCGGAACCGGCCGTAGTGCGGCGCCAGGGTGTTGGGCTCGTCGTAGAGCGACTGTGGTTGCATGACCGAAGCTACAACTCGGAACGGATGGCCCACAAATCGGGAAACGCGTCGCGGAACAGGGTGGACTTGAGATACTCCGCGCCACTGGACCCGCCGGTTCCCCGTTTGGTGCCGATGGTACGTTGGACCATCTTCACGTGGCGGTAGCGCCACTCCTGGACGCCTTCATCGAGGTCGACCAGTCGTTCGCACAGGTGCATCGTCGTCGGGTGATTATGGTAGATGTCGATCAGCACCGACTGGAATTCCGGCGATGGCTCGATCGGTTGGGTCACGTCCCGCGTCAGCAGTGCGTCGGGAACCGCGTGGCCCGCACGGGACAGATAGTGGACAAAGGCGTCCCACAGCGTCTCTTCCCGGTAGCGACGCTCGAGTGTTTCCCGACCCGGGCTGCCCTCCGGGAAATGGTCGACCACGTTTCTGCGCTTGGCCCCGAGGCTGAACTCGAACTCGCGGAACTGCAGCGACTGAAAGCCGCTGCCGGACTCGAGCCGATCACGAAAGGTCAAGAAGTCGATCGGCGTGATCGTTTCCAGCACGTCGATCTGCGACACCAGCACCTTCAGGATGGTGAGAATCCGCTTCAGGGTACTCATCGCCGAGGGCAGGTCGTCGTCGCCCAGTCGCTGGCGCAGGTAATCCAACTCGTGCAGGACTTCCTTGAACCACAGCTCATAGACCTGGTGGATGATGATGAACAGGAGTTCGTCGTGTTCGGGTCCGTCGGATCTCGGCTGCTGCGCACCCAGCACTCGATCGAGTTGCAGATACTGGGCATACATGAGGGGCGCGGGCGTGTCCGGCTGTTGGTCTGGCGTGGAAGTCATCGCTCTCTCGGGGTGTACTGGTTCAGCACCGCGTACGGCTCCGGCCAGGGGAGCTCATGGCCCAACGCCTGGGCCGCGTGCCTCGTCCAGTAAGGGTTCCATAGATGGGCTCGGGCCATCACCACTAGGTCGGCTCGGCCCGCGGCGAGGATGCCGTTGGCGTCCTCGTAGGAAGAAATGTTACCGACCGACATGGTCGGAATGCCCACCTCGAGCCGAATGCGATCGCTGAACGGCGTTTGGAACTGCCGGCCATACACCGGGGACGCATCGGAGACGGTCTGTCCAGCGGATACGTCAACAATGTCGCACCCGTGCGCCTGGAGCAACCGGGCCACCGCCACGGCCTGCTCCGGCGTGGTGCCACCCGGTGCCCAGTCGACGGCGGAGATCCTGACCGACATCGGCTTGGCCGAGGGCCACACGGCCCGCACGGCGTCAAACACTTCGAGGGGGAACCGCATGCGGTTCTCGAGTGACCCGCCGTACTCGTCCGTGCGCCGGTTGGTCAGCGGTGAAACGAACGACGCCAACAGGTATCCGTGAGCGATGTGCAGTTCGAGTAGATCCATTTCCGCCCGGTCGGCCAGATGGGCCGCCCGTACGAAGTCGTCCCGGACGCCATCCATGTCGGCGCGGGTCATCTCCCTGGGGACTTGATTCCCGTCATGCCAGGCCAAAGGCGACGGCGCCACCAGCGGCCAGTTGCCGCTGTCCAGGGGCACGTCCATGCCTTCCCACGCCACCTTGGTTGATCCCTTGCGTCCGGCGTGCCCCAACTGCATGCCGATAGCCGCATCGCTATGGCCATGCACGAATTCGGCGATCCGGCGCCACGCATCGGCGTGCTCCTCGCGGTATATGCCGGCGCACCCAGGAGAGATCCGTGCATCGGCGGAGACGTCGGTCATTTCGGTCATCACCAGTCCGGCACCCCCGATGGCGCGCGACCCGAGGTGCACCAGGTGCCAGTCATTGGGCATGCCGTCGTCGGAGTAGTACTGGCACATCGGTGACACCACGATCCGATTGGCCAGCAGGAGGTCACGCAGGCGCAACGGCGTGAACAACGGTGGCGGGGGGTTAGTCGGCGCGGGTTCGCCGGATTGCCGGGCCGCGGAGTCGGCTAGCCATCGATCGACCCGGGCTATGAACGCCGGGTCGCGGAGTTTGAGGTTGTCGTGACTCACCCGCAGGCTGCGCGTCAACAGATTGAAGGCGAACTGCGTCGGATCGAGTGTCATGTAGCGCTCGGCGTTCTCGAACCATTCGAGACTCACCTGGGCCGCCCGCTGTAAACTCTCGACCGGCGGCCGCCTGGCCGCTTCATACTCCGCCAGCGCCGTAGGGATGTCGGGCGCTGCCGCCAGCGCGTCGGCGAGGGCAATCCCGTCTTCCATTGCCAGCTTGGTCCCCGACCCGACGGAGAAGTGCGCGGTGTGGGCGGCATCACCCATGAGAACGATGTTTTGGTGATGCCAGGCGCCGTTGCTGATGTTGGGGAACCGGCGCCACAGCGACTTGTTCTTGAGCAGGCGATGGCCGCCCAGTTCATCGGCGAACAACCGCTCGCAGTAGGCCACGGTGGCGTCCTCGTCGGTTTCACCGAGACCCGAAGCCCGCCAAGTGTCCTCCGAAGTCTCCACGATGAAGGTAGAATGCCCTTCCTCATACTGATACGCGTGCACCCGCCACAGGCCGTGGGCGTTGGCCTTGAAGTAGAAGGTAAAGGCAGGGAACGGCCGTGTGGTGCCCAGCCACACGAACCTGTTGGGACGGAACTCCACCCGCGGGCGGAAGGCCGCCTGGTACTGGGAGCGGATGCCGCTGTTGGAGCCGTCCGCGGCCAGGATGAGATCGACATCGCCCAATTGGGCCAGGTCCGTGACCTCGGCCTCGAAGCGGAGATCGACCCCCAGGTCGCGGCATCGCTCCGCCAGAATCTTGAGCAGCGTCCCGCGGGACATCCCGCTGAAGCCGTGCCCCGTCGAGGTGATCACCTCGCCGCCGTAGTGGATGTCGATGTCGTCCCAACTGACAGAGTGGCGCTCCATTTCCCGAAACGTCACCGGGTCCGCTGTGGCCAGGTTACCCCCGGTGGCGTCGGAAAACACCACGCCGAACCCGAAGGTGTCTTCCAGCCGATTGCGTTCGTATACCACGATGTCGTGGCCTGGGTCGGCCTGCTTCATGACGATCGCGAAGTAGAGACCTGCTGGTCCGCCACCCACGCTCACGATTTTCATCGAGTCTCACTCCCTGAGGCGGAGCCGTGACGCCAGGGCGGTGCCGTCAGCCGGCGCCGGCCATCATTGGCCAGGACCACATCCGCGTCGTCGATGGCTTCCCGGTCCCACAGCTTGCAGGTGACCTGCTTGTGTACCAGGTCCAATCCTTCACAATAATTGGTGAAGACGCAACGGCGTATCTCGGCGCCTTTTCCTGAGCGCACCTTCATAAACCAGTCTGGATCGGCCAGGGTCTGCCGCGCCGAGGCCACGATGTCCGCCTGGCCGCGTGCCAGGATGGCCTCGGCCTGCTGGTAAGTACTGATCCCACCGCACACCACGACCGGCGTCGCCTGACCCGCAGCGCGAACACGGTGCCGGATGAACGCCACGGCCTCGACGTTCCGGCCGAACGGCCCGGCGGCATCCGAGCGGACCGTGGGTATGCACTCATAGCCACTACGACCGGTGTAGGGATACGCGGCCCAGCCCACCTTCGGCTGCTTGGCGTCTTCGAATTTCCCGCCCCGCGACAACGACAGGAAGTCCATCCCGGCTCCGGCAAAGGCGACAGCAAAGTACGCCGCATCGTCCACGGTACCTCCACCGGGAATGCACTCGTCGCTCAGAAACCGGCATCCCACAACCCAGTCGGATCCGACGGCCGCCCGCACCGCCCGGTACACCTCGAGGGGCAACCGGGCCCGGCCCTCGAGCGTCAGTCCGTATCCGTCGGGCCGGTCGTTGAGCGCCGAGAGGAACGACGCCATGGTGTAGGCGTGCGCGTAGTGCAGCTCCACGCCATCGAAGCCCGCTTCTCGGGCCCGCACCGCCGCTGCGGCGAATGTCCCCGGCAGCGTGCGCGGCAGGTCCCGCATGTGCGGCAACGCCAAGTCGGTGATCAGCTCGCGATGGCCGTACTCCAGCGATTGCCACTCCCGGTCGGTCAGCACCGCCCGGCGCTCGTCGTCCGACATGTCCATGAGACGCGCCCGAATGGCCGCGTCGCTGCCCGATACCCGCTCCCGATGACGATCCGTGATGGCGAGAAACTCCCCGAAGAACCGCTCGGGCGCCGGCCGGCGGCGGATGGTCTGGAAGTCGATCGTCTGGATGAACAATCGGGTACGGCCGTCGCTGGCCCGGCGTACCGTCTCCACCAGTCGGCGGAGCCCGGGCACGAACCGGTCGTGTCCGATCCGCAGCAGGGGGCCACTCTTCACATCACGCACGCCGGTGGCTTCCACCACGATGGCCCCCGGCTGCCCCTGGGCAAACCGGCGATACCAGTCCAGCACGGCGTCGGTGACATAGCCGTCCTCGGTGGCCCGCCATGGTACCATGGCGGGCACCCAGGTGCGTTCCGCCAACTCGACCGGGCCCAGCGAGATGGGACGAAACCACAGGCCCCGCGATACTTGGTCTTTCGTCGGCCAGCTCGGCTGAGGAATCGCGTGCTTGATCGGTGAGGGAGGATGCCACACAGGTAGTCAGTGGGCGGACCGGTAAGCCTTCAACAGCTGGCCGGCGATGACCAGGTGCTGAATCTCCGTCGTTCCTTCATATATCCGCAGCGCTCGCACAGAGCGGTACAGCCGGTCCACTACGCTGGCGCGCAACACCCCCTGCCCTCCGTGGATCTGCACCGCGTCGTCGATGATACGCTGGGCGGCCTCGGTGGCGAACACCTTGGCCATGGCAGCCTCGAGAGTAACCTGCTCCGCTCCCCCGTCCTTTTCCCAGGCCGACCGGTACACCAATAGCCGTGCGGCGGTCAGGTCGGTGGCCATGCGAGCGAGTTTCTGTTGAATCAACTGGAACTCCGCCAGCGGCTTGCCGAACTGACGGCGCCGGTCCGCGTATTCGAGGGAGGCGTCGAGTGCCCGGGTGGCCATGCCGCAGGCAGCGGCCCCCACCGTCCCCCGGAGGAGGTCGAGCGTGCGCAGTCCCAGTTTGAATCCCTCCCCCTCGGGCCCCAGCCTATGAGAGGCTGGAACGCGGCACCCATTGAACGCGATGGTGCCCAGTGGATGGGGTGCGCTCAGCACCAACGGCTCGACGAACTCGAACCCGTCCGCATCGGCCGGGACCACGAAACACGACATTCCCCGGCTGCCGGACGACGGATCGGTGGAGGCGAACACCGTGTAGAAATCGGCGATGCCGGCGTTGGAGATGAGCGTCTTGGTTCCCTGCAGGACGTAGTCGTCGCCATCTCTCGTCGCGGTGGTGCTCATGGCCGCCACGTCAGAGCCGGCCTCGGCCTCGGTCATGGCGAACGCCGCGATCTGTTCTCCGCGTAGCGCCGGCTTGGCCCATCGCTCCTGCTGGGCGTCGTCTCCCGCCAGCAGGATGGGGACGGTACCCAGAGCCTGGAGCGCGTAAACCGCGTCGGCCAGCGGCGACGCCCACCCGAGCGCCTCTCGTACCAGACTCACCCCTCTGAGATCCAGCTGTTCGATCGGGGTGTACCATCCGGCCTCACCCAGCACCACGGCCAGTTCCCGCGCCTGGACCCTGCCGCCGTCATCGTCGGCCGGTTCGGGATACCGGGCCACGACGTCCCGGGCGAAGGCAGTCACATCCTTTGCCATCGTCAGGTGGCGGTCGTCGAGAAAGGCGCGGATAGCGGTGGTATCGGGCATGCCGTCAGGCGAAAGTCGCCGGCCGTTTGGCCACGAACGCGTCGTACGCCTCGCGGAAATTGGGATGCATCATGCACTCCGCCTGAGCCTCGGCCTCAGCCGTCAAGGCGCCGAGGATGTCCATGGACGCTTCGCGGTTGAGCGCTTCCTTGGTGACGGCCAGTGCCAGTGACGGCCCCTGCGCCAGGCGGGCGGCGAAGGCCGTGGCGTCGGTAACCGACTGGCCCGCTTCGGTAACCCGATTGTACAGGCCGATGCGATACGCCTCGGCGGCATCGATGAAGTCGCCGGTCATGAGCAACTCGGTGGCCCGTCCCATGCCAATGAGCCGCGGCAGCAGCCACGCGATACCCATGTCTGCACCGGACAACCCCACCTTGGTAAACAGGAACGCGATCTTGGCCGTGGGATCGGCGATGCGCACGTCGCAGGCGCTGGCGATCACCGCTCCGGCGCCGGCCACGGTGCCGTTGAGGGCGCCGACGATGGGCCGGCGGCAGGACCGCATGGCGCCGATGACGTCACAGGTCATGCGAGTGAACTCGAGCAGTCCCTCGTGGTCCTGTTCGAACAGCGGCCCGATGATGTCCTCCACGTCGCCCCCGGAACAGAACGCCCGCCCCGAACCGGTGATGACGATCGCCCGCACGTCCGGCTCGGTATCGAGAGCCCGGAACACCTCCAGGAGTTCGCGGTAAACCTCGAACGTCAACGCGTTGAGGCGATCCGGCCGGTTGAGGGTGATCGTCGCCACTGCCGTGGCGGCGTCGAGGACATAGAGGAACGAGCGGGGGGCTATGGTCATGGGTCTCTCGGGTGACCGGACGACAACCTTCGGTTATTGGTCAGCGGGCGGCAGCACGGCCGTCGCTTCGATCTCGACTTGGGCTGCGGGATCCACCAGCGCCACCACCGCTACCAGCGCCATCGCCGGGTAGTGACGGCCCATCTGCTTGCGATAGGCCGTGCCCAACGCCTCGAGGCTGCCGCGGTAGGCCTCGATGTCGGCAACGTAAATGGTAAAGCGGCCGATGTCCTCCGCTGTGCCACCCGCTTGCCTCACCACCGCCAGGATGTTGGCCAGGGCGGCGGCGAACTGTTCGACGAAACCGCTGGGCAACTCCCCACCGGATCCGTCTCGCGCCGTCTGCCCGGCCACGAACAACACCCGGCCGCCGGCCGGCGCCAGCATCCCGTTGTTCCAGCCACGCGGCGTCCCCAGCATTTCGGGGTTGATGATGTCGAACGTCATGCCTGAATGCCTCCGCCGTCGATGACGATGGATTGCCCGTTGATGCCTTTCGCCTCGGTGGCGGCCAACATGAGCACGGCGTGGGCCACTTCCTCGGGCGCGATCAAGCGGCCCTGCGGCGTCATCTGGAGGATGGCGCTCAAGGCCTCCTCCCGCGACTTGCCGGTGGCGGCGACGATGTTGGCGACCGATTGCTCGGTCATCGGGGTATCGACGAACCCGGGACAGACGGCGTTTACGGTGACACCCTTGTCGGCCACCTCGTGGGCGGCCGAGCGGGTGAAGCCCATGACCGCATGCTTGGAGGCGGAGTAGGCGGCAATGTACTTGGCCCCGGACAATCCGGCCACGGACGCGATGTTGATGATGCGGCCCCAGCGTCGCTCGAGCATCCCCGGCAGAAATCCCCGGGTGCACAGGAAGGTTCCGGTGGCGTTGCAGTCCAGCATGCGGTGCCAATCCTCCAGCGTGGTGCGGACGATAGGCGCGGAGTGGGCCTGGCCGGCATTGTTGATCAGGATATCGACCGTGCCCAGCCGGCCCTGCGCCTCTTCGACCAGGGCGGTAACGCTCGCGGCATCGGTGACGTCCACCCGAGCGGCGTGTGCTTCGAATCCGGCGTCGACCAGCTCGCCGGCCACCCGTTCGGTGGTGGCTTGCGTCCGGCCGGCCACCATCACCCGCGCGCCGGCCCGCGCCAACACCCGGGCGACGGCGGCGCCGATGCCCTGTCCTCCTCCGGTAATGACCGCCGTGGCTCCGTCAGGTAACATCGGTTAGGATCGCCTCCGCTAGAATTTGCCCCAGAACTTCGATGGTGGCCCTACCTTCATCGGCCGTGGCAGCTCCGGGATATCCGAAGTATGCCTCGGGGCCGCCGGCCGCCTCGAAGTTACTGTGTCCCTCCGCGATCGCGAGCGACAGCGACCGGGGATTGTCCGCCAGCCTGCTACGCACCTTGTCCCGGACCAGCTCCGGCCGGGCGGCCATGACCACCGACGTCTCGTACTGCCCCGCGTGGCACGCGCCGCTCTTGAACTCCTCTGTGAGACGGCCAGCCCACGGCTTCTTGGTAAGATCGGGGTGTACCAACCTCGGCGCTCCCGCCGCCCGCACCAGCTCGGCCGCGTCGGCCAACGCCCCCAAATGGGCCGGGTCGAGATGGGCGTTGGCCAGCGCCAGGCAGGAAACCCCTTGGCGCGCCAACTCGGCGGCGATGTCGGCCACCAGCCGGGCAACGGTCGCCCGGGGCAACGACAGTGTGCCGGAAAAACCTTCGGCGAACGGTGCCGCGGTGTAAGGCAGCGCCGGCAGCACCACGACTTCCTTCCCCGCGGCGGCCACCAGCCGGGCGCCGGCACGGGCCATCGCCTCCGCGATGATCACATCCGTAGCCAGCGGCAGATGCGGCCCATGCGCTTCCAACGCACCGACCGGCAGGATGGCCACGGGTGCCTTGTCGAAAGCCTCTCGCGCCTCGTGCCACGTCATGTCGGCGAGGTAACATAGCGCCATGGCTCAGACCGACTCCTCTGAAAACGGCAGGTACACTTCCCGCACCCACACATTGACATCCGCCAATGCATGGTAAAGCCTTAGGTCAACTCAGCAGTCACAATTCAAGACTCAAGATTCAAGACTCAAGATTCCGAATGCCCTTCACGCCACCCGACTCCTTCAACATCGCCGATTATTTTCTCGACGCCCGCATCCGCGAGGGGTTGGGAGACCGTCGTGCCCTGATCACCGACGAGGGCGCGCTCTCCTATGGCGACGTGCAAGCGATGGCGAATCGGTTCGGGCACCTGCTTCAGGACGCCGGTGTGACCCCCGAACAACGGGTGATCATCGCGCTCCCCGATGGCCCGGCCTACCTGGCGGCGTTGTTCGGCATCCTGAAGATCGGGGCGGTCGTGGTGATGGTCAACCCGCAACTCGACCACGAGGCCATCGCCTATTTCCTCGACTACACCCGGGCGGTCGCGGCGTTCGTCGACCTCGAGGCCGGCGACGCCTTTGCCGAGGCGGCTTCGGGGGCCCGGTTCCTCGAGCACACCTTCGTGGTCGGGGATCCCGCGTTTCAAGAGGTGGTCGACGCCGGATCCGACCGATTGGAGACATTCGCGTCCAACGCCGACGACGCCGCCATCTGGTTGTTCTCGGGCGGCACCACCGGCCAACCCAAGGCGGTGGTCCAAAGCCACGCCTCGTTCGCCAACACCACCGAGTGTTACGCCAAGGGGGTGATCGGCTACCGGCCCGACGACGTCACCCTCTCGGTCCCCAAGCTGTACTTCGGCTACGCCACCGGGTCCAACCTGTTGTTTCCTTTTGCCGCCGGCGCCACCACGGCGCTGTTCCCCGAGCGCTGCACGGCCGACGCCCTGTTTGCCCGCATCGAGCAGTTCCGCCCGACCATCCTGATCAACGTGCCTACCATGGTCAATCACATGGTGAACCACCCCAACGCCGCGGAGGCCGATCTTTCATCGATCCGATTGGCCACCTCGGCGGGAGAAGCGCTCCCCGTGGAACTCCACCGCCGCTGGCACGACCTGTTCGGCGTGGAACTGCTGGACGGGCTCGGCACCGCCGAGATGTGGCACATCTTCCTGTCCAACCGCCCGGGCGCGGTCAAGCCGGGCACCCTCGGCACCGTGGTACCGGGGTTCGAGATCCAGCTGTGCGATGACGCCGGCCGCGAGGTGCCCACTGGCCAAGTGGGCTATCTGCGAGTCCGAGGAAACTCGCGGGCCCTGTGTTATTGGCACAACCGCGAGAAGAGCCTGCGAGCCTTTCACGGCGAGTGGTACCTCTCGGAAGACATGTTGAGCCGGGACGCCGACGGCTACTTCACCTACGCCGGGCGGGCCGACGACATGCTGAAGGTGGCCGGCAAGTGGCTGTCGCCCCAGGAGGTGGAGAACTGCCTGTTGCAGCACGCGGCGGTAGCGGAAGTCGCCGTGGTGGGCGTGGCAAACGAGGACGGCCTGATCAAACCACGCGCCTACGTGGTGCTGGCGCCGGAGGCTGCGGCCGAGGCCGATGAACTCCAGGCGTTCGTGCGCGAGAGGCTCGAGCCGTACAAGTATCCCCGAGAAGTCGTGTTTCTCGACGCCCTGCCGCGCACGCACCTCGGGAAGATCGACCGGGGCACACTGAAGACTCTGTAGTCCTCGGAACCCTCGTCAGTACATCCGGACCTTGGTGATCCGGCCGCCGGGCCCCACCAACCAGCCGGCGGTCGGGCTGGCGAACCCCACCGCCCAGTAGCTCAGCGTATCCAGCGACAGCCAGGTCAGGCCGTCGTCCACCGAGTAATCGGCCCCGGCCGGCCCGACAGCGACGACCCATGGGGCGTCCACCCCGGGCACGTAGAGCCCGCCATAGAACGCGCCGGTGATGGTCGGCCGGCCGGCGAGGGTCCACGTCTTGCCGCCGTCGGCCGTCACCGCCACGTTGTCGCTACGCCCTTCGGGATCGCCGATGTTACCGCCGAGGACGATGCCATGCGTGGCATCCCGGAAGCTCACCGCGGTGAGGCCCTCTGCGGTACCCCCGGCGATGGGAGTGGCTGCCGCGGTCCAGCTCTGTCCGTAATCTTCCGTCATGAGCACCCGGGCCGTATCGGCCGCCCCCGTGGCGATCCAGCCGAGTCCATCGGGGCCGGTGATCAGGCACAAGCCGCTGGCGGCGAACCCGCCTTCGCCCTCCTGGGCCGGCGGCAGGCGATCCTGCGGAACCGGGGTCCAGGTGGCACCTCCGTCCACGGTGGTCACGATCGACAAGTGGCCGTCGACCTCGTCGCCGTAGGCCGCGCCGCGATCGGCATCCCAAAAATCCAGGCAATCGTAGAAACCATCGGGGTCGGGGTTGACCCACTGAAGAACCCAGGTGGCGCCGGCGTCGGTGGTCCGGTAGATGCGGGACATGTCACCCGGCCCAGCGCCGAGGAGGTATGCGGTGTGCTCGTCAACCGCATGCACGTCGCGGAATTGGAGCGTGTCGGCATCCGGCACCACGGCCGCTTGCCACGTCTCGCCACCGTCGGTGGTGCGGGCGTAGGTTCCGCCGTGTCCGCTCACCCAGACGACCGATTCGCTCACCGGGCTGACGGCTTGCAGCAACTGCGTGGTGCCGCTCAGCTGCGGCGTGAGCGCAGGTGACGCCTCGGGAGGCGGAGGTGGGGGAGTATTGCCGGCGCACGCCATCAGCGTTGCTCCGGCAACCAGCAGGGCGGCACTGCACCTGGAAAACCGCATGGTAGCTCCCGGTGATCGTTGGGAGAGGACTGGAGGACTACTGCGCGAGCACGGCCAAAAGTAGCGCCAGTATGATGGCGATGAGAAGGACGCGCTGCCACATGGGCAGGCGCCGGATGAATCCTCGGCGGACCGAGCGGGCCCGCTCCGCACCGGAGGCGGTGAGAGCGTAGCGCCGCCCCTCGCCACCCACCGGCCGGAGCCAGCGTCCTCCGGCGGTGGCCGCCTCGATGACCCGGTCCAGCCGGGTGATCTCGCCACCGAGGAACACGTCGTGGAACAGCGGTTCGAGTTCCACCACCATGCCGGGATCCACGGGGCGGCCTTGGGCTTTCAGGACGCCGGCCACGTAGGCGAGGAGGTCGTCCCGGTGGCGGATGTCACTGCTTCGCATGGCTGCCCTCCAACTGTGCGGTACCGTGCCAAGGGGGCCTACGAGAAGGCTCGGGGGTGAGATTCAGGCATGGGGGCCGAAGCCGGCTCTCATGTCGATTCGGTGCAAGCAAGTTGCAGTGGCCGAGGAGCCATCAGAGTCCGCCGGAATCCTCATCCCGGCGGTGGACAGCTCCAAGACCGGCCGCTATAGTTGAAAAGGTGCCACGGATTGCCGTTCCGATTCCGTGGTTGGACTCGATGTTCCTTTTCCCACCAGCCCCCACGCTGGCGGCCAGTCGGCCGCTTCGCCATTCGGAGAAGCTGATCGACTTGACCCGTTCGATAACTCGATGGACCGTCGTCGCCTAGCAGGAGCATCACATGCCACGTTGCGAGCACTTCGACGGATCCGAGATCACCGACCTCCCAACTGTAGTAGATGGGTGTGAGCAGTGCCTCGCCTCGGGAGACACCTGGGTTCACCTCAGGATGTGCCTGAACTGCGGCCACATCGGCTGCTGCGACTCCTCCAAGAATCAGCATGCCCGCGAGCACCACACGGCTCAGGATCACGTGCTGATTCGGAGCGCCGAGCCTGGAGAAACATGGGCATACTGTTACACTCACGACCAATATACCAACCTGGGGTAGAGCCGCCCGCCGGTTGCCAGCCGCACATCCTGCAAAGAGAGGGCATCGGGTGAATCGACGAATCCGCTCTTACGAAGCCGAACAGTTGATCGTCGAGTACGACCCCAAGCGCTGTATCCATGCGGAGGAGTGCGTTCATGGCCTGCCGGACGTGTTCGACGCCGGACGCCGGCCCTGGATCGACCCGAGTCGGGCGGCAACGGCGGATCTCGTCAGGACGATCGAGCGCTGTCCCACCGGCGCGCTGCACTACCGGCGGCGAGACGGGAAAGAGGAACAGGCCCCGGCCTCGAATACCGTGCGCATCGACGCCGACGGCCCGCTCTACGTAACTGGTCGACTACGAATCACCCTCCCCGGGGGTGAGATCATCGACGAAACCAGGGCGGCGCTCTGCCGCTGTGGCCACTCGAAAGACAAGCCGTTCTGCGACAACTCGCACGTCGAGGTGGGATTCGCCGACGCCGCTACCATCGGGGACAATCGTCTGAAGGCGCCGGAGGACGGTGAGGCGGGAGCATTGGAAATCTCCCTGGCTCACAACGGGCCGCTCCTGGTCCGGGGTCCCTTCGAGATCCACAGCCCGGAGGGTGCCACCGTGCGCGGGGCCTCCGGCGCCCTGTGTCGGTGCGGCGCGTCGGCGACAAAGCCGTTTTGTGACGGAACCCACAAGTCGATCGGATTCGAGGCGGATTGAGCCCGCCGGGCGGCAGCCGTGCTTCTCAATTCGTCCTCCCTGAGATAGATTAGCCCGGCGCTATGGCAATCATGTTTTATGAGAGGAGCACAACGATGCGTTATTCCTATACCCTGGCGGCCGGCACCACGATTCTTGCGTTGTCGCTGGCGTCCGCCCACATGGCTACGGCTCAAGAAGGTGGTGATATGCCGTCGGTCATCACTGCCGCTGGAACGGAAGCCGAATATGTACCCGTGCCAGGATTTCCCCGGGGAGCTGACTTCAGCATAGTGAACGGTAATCCGGCTACCGGCGCTTTTGAGATGCTCTTCCGGCTGCAGCCGGGAGTGAC
>SMVY01000116.1 GCA_004357415.1 Gemmatimonadota bacterium | reverse complement strand
GTAAGGCACGTTGACCTGCTTGGCCAGCAGGATGTGCTCACGCGTCTGCGGCATGGGTCCGTCCGCCGCGCTCACCACCAGGATGGCACCGTCCATCTGCGCCGCACCGGTGATCATGTTCTTCACGTAGTCGGCGTGGCCCGGACAGTCCACGTGCGCGTAGTGGCGCGCCTCAGTCTCGTACTCAACGTGCGCCGTGGCGATGGTGATGCCGCGCTCACGCTCCTCAGGAGCCTTGTCGATCTGATCGAATGCAACCGAGTCCGCGAAACCCTTCGCCGCCTGAACCATCGTGATCGCAGCCGTCAACGTCGTCTTGCCGTGGTCAACGTGGCCGATCGTGCCCACGTTTACGTGAGGCTTGGTACGCTCAAACTTGACCTTCGCCATGGTCGCTGCTCCTCTAGACCTGGTGGTGTCCGTCCGCCACTACACCTTGGTAACGATCGTCTCCGCGATCGACTTCGGTACTTCGTCGTACTTGTGGAACTCCATCGAGTACACCGCCCGGCCCTGGCTCAAGCTGCGCAACGTGGTGGAGTAGCCGAACATCTCCCCCAGCGGTACGTGGGCGTTGACCACCTGGGCCCCGCCCCGCTGGGTCATCCCGCCGACCTTGCCACGCCGGCTGGAGAGATCGCCGATGACGTCGCCCAGGTAATCGGACGGGGCCACGACCTCGACGTTCATGACGGGCTCCAGCAGGATGGTGCCCGCCTTCTTGGCGGCCGCCTTGAGGGCCATCGATCCGGCGATCTTATAGGCCATTTCCGAACTGTCGACGTCGTGGTAGCTGCCGTCCACCAGCGTGGCCTTGATGTCGACCATGGGGTAGCCCGCCAGGACGCCGCCTTCCATGGCGCCCTTGATGCCCGCTTCGACCGACTTGATGTACTCCCGGGGGATGGACCCGCCGACGATCTTGTCCTCGAACACGAATCCGGCGCCCGGTTCGGACGGCTCGAGGTTGATGACCACATGGCCGTACTGGCCCCTGCCGCCCGTCTGCTTGATGTACTTGGCCTCAACGTCCTCGACCCGCCGCCTGATGGTCTCACGGTAAGCCACCTGCGGCCTGCCGACGTTGGCCTCGACCTTGAACTCGCGTTTCATCCGGTCGACGATGATCTCGAGGTGGAGCTCGCCCATCCCGGCGATGATCGTCTGCCCCGTCTCGGTATCGGTCCGGACCCGGAACGTGGGATCCTCCTCGGCCAGCTTCAGCAAGGCCAGCGACAGCTTCTCCTGGTCGGCGCGCGTCTTGGGCTCCACCGCCACGTCGATGACCGGATTGGGGAACCGCATGGCTTCGAGGATGATGGGGTGATCTTCGTCGCACAGCGTGTCGCCGGTGCGCGTGTCCTTGAGGCCGATCACCGCGGCGATGTCGCCCGCCATGATCTCGTCGATCTCTTCCCGCTTGTTGGCGTGCATCTGCAGCAGCCGGCCGACCCGCTCCCTGCGATCCCTGGAGCTGTTGTAGACGTAGCTCCCCGACTTGAGCGAGCCCGAGTACACCCGGAAGAAGGTCAGGCGGCCGACGAAGGGGTCGGTGGCCACCTTGAACGCCAGGCCGGCGAACGGCTCGTCGTCCGACGTCTTCCGTTCGACATGCGTGTCGTCGTGTTGCGGTGCGTGCCCCATGATGGCGGGGACGTCCACCGGGCTCGGCAGATAGGCGGCGACCACGTCCAGCAACTGCTGCACGCCCTTGTTCTTGAAGGCGGCACCGCACAGGACCGGCACCATGCCGCCGCTGACCGTGGCCTTGCGAATGGCGCGGTTGATCTCCTCTTCCGTCAGTTCGTGGCCGGCGAGGTACTTCTCCAGCAGCTCGTCGTCGTGCTCCACGGCTGCTTCGATGAGGTCGTGGCGCAGCTGCTCCACCTTATCGGTGAACGCGTCGGGGATCGGCCCCTCGACGAACTTGGCACCCAGCGACTCGTTGTCGTAGACGATCTCCACCCGGCGGACCAGGTCGATCAGCCCGGTGAACAGCTCGCCGGTCCCCAAGGGGATCTGAATCGGATGGGCGTTGGCACCCAGCCGGTCCCTGACCATGTCGAGGCAGCGGTAGAAGTCGGCACCGATGCGGTCCATCTTGTTGACGAACACGATCCGCGGTACCCCGTAGCGGTCGGCTTGGCGCCACACGGTTTCGGTCTGGGGCTCTACCCCACCGACGGCGTCCAGCACGGTCACCGCGCCATCCAGCACCCGAAGGGAACGCTCCACCTCGGCGGTGAAGTCGACGTGCCCCGGGGTGTCGATGATGTTGATCCGGTGCTCGACGCCGTTCCAGGTCCAGAAGCAGGTGGTGGCGGCGGCGGTGATGGTAATGCCGCGTTCCTGCTCCTGCTCCATCCAGTCCATGGTGGCCGCACCGTCGTGGACCTCGCCGATCTTGTAGTTCACGCCGGTGTAATACAGGATACGCTCGGTGGTAGTCGTCTTCCCGGCATCGATGTGTGCCATGATGCCGATGTTCCGATAGTTCTCGAGCGGTGTGGTACGTGCCATGGTTTTCTTATCTCGTACGCCAGCCTGCGGCTTGGCGGTGGCTATTACCGACGTAGTCATACACTTCCGATCTCATGCCAGCGAAAAAGCGGGGCGACCGAGCCCTGGCGCTGCCAGGCGGTATCGCTCCGCACTCATCCGGGCCGAAGCCCTGGATGCAAGCCTTGTCGCAGGCTTCTCGCGTTGTCGTCTTCGGGGACCAGAGGTGGCTTGCGCCGTCACGTGGCCCGTGATCGTTGAGGCGCGCTCGACACCAGTGTCGAACGCGGCGCTACCTACCAGCGATAGTGTGCAAACGCCCGGTTGGCCTCGGCCATCCGATGCGTGTCTTCCTTCTTCTTGATGGTGGCGCCCTCACCCTTCGAGGCCGCTATGAACTCCGCCGCCATCCGCTCCGCCATGCTGCGCTCGCTGCGCTTGCGGCAAAACCCGATCAGCCAGCGCATGCCCAGCGCGGTGCGCCGGTCCAGCCGCACTTCCACCGGTACCTGCAGCGAGGCGCCGCCCACTCGGCGGCTCTTGACCTCGACCGAAGGCTTCACGTTGGCCAACGCCTGCTTGAACACCGCGACGCCCGGCTGACCGGTGCGGCTCTCAATGATGTCCATGGCCTGGTAGAAACTCTTCTCGGCCGTGCTCTTCTTCCCAGCCAGCATCAGGTTGTTGATGAACTTCGATACCGTCTGGCTGTCGAACCGCGGATCGGGCGGGACCACGCGTTTGACGGCCCGGTTGCGCCGGCTCATGCTGCACCGCCCTTGGGCCGCTTGGTGCCATACTTCGAACGGCTCTGGCGCCGGTCCGACACCCCTGCCGTATCCAGCGTCCCGCGGATGACGTGGTAACGCACACCGGGCAAGTCCTTTACCCGGCCGCCCCGTATCAGCACGATCGAGTGCTCCTGCAGGTTATGCCCCTCGCCCGGGATGTAGGCCGTCACCTCGAACCCGTTGGTGAGCCGTATCCGCGCCACCTTGCGGAGCGCCGAGTTGGGCTTCTTGGGCGTGGTGGTGTACACCCGGGTGCACACGCCGCGCTTCTGCGGGTTCTTCTTGAGCGCCGGGGCCTTGTCGATGGCCTTGAGCGGCTTGCGGCCGTGGCGGACTAGCTGATTGATGGTCGGCATAAACCCTGTTGTTGCGTCCCGTTAGGGGTCCCAAAAATTGACAGACTCTGAAGTTAGATACCGCCATCAGGGAAGTCAAGGGGATGTGGCAGCGGGAGTTAGGGCGTTCCGACTCGGGATTGGGCTAAAGGAGGCCTCAGCACAACCTAGCCGGGGTGCCGCCAGCCAGCCAGCCGGTAACTCCTTTGGCAACAAGGTGTTGGAACGGTGGCCTCAGGCCTGGGAGCGTGATCTTCAAGAAGACAGCCCCGCACCACCGGCTCCCAAGTATCCCGGCATCCCCACCGCCGTCGACGGCACCACCGCCGTGGTGGAAATGGAGACCGCAGCCAGTGAAGGCGGGGGAGCATATCCCATTACGCCGTCCACCCAGATGGGCGAGGCGCCCTACCGCCTTACCGCCCAAAAAGGAAACGGTGGCAAGGATGAATCCTTGCCACCGTTTCCTTTTTCTACCGTCCTTCCACCCTACCTCGCCGTAGCCAGCGGCTTCCGTGACACTGCTGGGGTCACGGTTTCCTCCACCACTTCCTCGACCTCGGGCGGCGGTGGGAGCTCGAAGCCCTCGGGCGGCTTGATCTCGATCTCGGCAAAGCGGTAGATGCCGGTCCCTGCCGGGATCAGGTGCCCGATGATGATATTCTCCTTCAGGCCGAGGAGGTTGTCCTTGGCTCCGCGAATGGCTGCATCGGTCAACACCCGGGTGGTCTCCTGGAACGACGCCGCCGAAATGAACGACTGGGTGGTGAGACTCGCCTTGGTGATGCCGAGCAGCACCGGCTCGGAGGTCGCGGGTTTATCACCCTTCTTGAGCACCACGGCGTTCTCCTGGCGGAAGCGGCTCCGGTCGACCGTCTCGCCCTCGAGGAAATCGGTACCGGCCGGATCGGTGACGCGTACCTTCAGCAGCATCTGGCGCACGATGACACCGATGTGTTTGTCGTTGATCCGCACACCCTGCAGCCGGTACACTTCCTGGACCTCGTTCAGCAGGTACTCCTGCACCGCCCGCGGTCCCTTGATCTGCAGAATGTCGTGCGGGTTGACCGGTCCCTCGGTCAGACGGTCGCCCGGCCGCACCCGGTCGCCCTCGTGCACCCGCAGATGCTTTCCGGCCGGAACGTCGTAGGTCTGCGGCTCGCCCTCATCCGGCGGGAAGACGAAGATCTCGCGCTTGCCGCGCTTGATTTCGCCGAACTTGACCACGCCCTCGATCTCGGAAATCGTGGCCGGGTCCTTGGGTCGCCGGGCCTCGAACAGCTCGGCCACCCGCGGAAGTCCGCCGGTGATATCGCGTGTCTTGTAGGCCTGCCGGGGGATCTTGGTGACCGTGACGCCCTTGCTGATGGGCACCGGGTCTGACAGGAACACGGTCTTGTCCTTGGTTTCCTTCTTGGTCTTCGAGGGCCAGGCCTCGATGGCCGGGACTTCCTTGACGTGGAACTTGGAGGACCACGGATTGCCGCCGTCGGGGATCTTCCGGGCACGGGAGACCATGTCCGTCGGCGAGCCCAGCAGGACGCGTGACCCTTCGGCCAGCGTGTATTCCTGGGGGTCCTTCTTGCCCTTGCTGTATACCAGCACCGACGGATGCAATTCCCGATCGGGATCGGGGCTCACCACCAGCGACCGGAGGCCGGTGGCCTCGTCGAGTTCCTCGCGCAGGGTGACACCTGGTACCAGGTCCTTCCACATCATCTTGCCGTCGCGCTTGATGATACTGGGGTCGTTGTAGGGATCCCAGGTGTACAACACGGTGGCCCGGCGGTCTCCGTCGCTCTTGGAAACCATGTCACCCTCCTTCACCTGGAGGATGGCGCCTTCGGGCACCGGATAGCGGTTGATGATTCGGTCGTCATCGTTGGGGTCGACCACCAGCAGGCCTTCCTTGGCCTCTTCTTCGGCCGACTCATCCTCGCGGGTCAACGCCACCCGGATGACTCCGCCGGAGCCGTCTTCGTACTTTACCTTTACGTCGGCGTATTCAAGGCCCTTGGTGTAGCGGACCTGACCGTCGGACCGCGCCCGCCGTTCCGCTTCCTCCGCGATCCGGGAAGAGGTGCCGCCGATGTGGAAGGTCCGGAGGGTCAGCTGGGTCCCCGGCTCGCCGATGGACTGCGCCGCCAGAATGCCCACCGCCTCGCCCATGTCCACCATCTGCATCGTGGCCAGGTTCCGGCCGTAGCACATGCGGCACACACCGCGCCTGGCCTCACACGTCAGGACCGAGCGGATGCCGACCTTCTCGATGCCGGCTTCCTCGACGGCATCGGCCGTCTCCTCGTCGATCAACTGGCCGGCCGCCACCAACAGCCGCGGATCGCCGCCCTCGTCCAACTCGTGCGGATCGAACACGTCGTCGGATGCCACGTTGCCCAGCAACCGCTCCTTGAGCGGCTCGATCACGTCTTCGCCTTCCTTGAGGGCCATCATATCGAGCCCCAGGATGGTGCCGCAATCTTCCTCGGTGATGGTGACGTCCTGAGCCACGTCCACCAGCCGCCGGGTCAAGTAGCCCGCGTCGGCCGTCTTGAGGGCGGTGTCCGCCAGCCCCTTCCGGGCACCGTGGGTCGAGATGAAGTACTCCAGCACCGTCAAGCCTTCACGGAAGTTGGACTTGATGGGACTCTCGATGATTTCCCCGATGCCGCCGGTCAGCTTCTTTTGCGGCTTGGCCATGAGGCCCCGCATGCCGGCCAGCTGCCGGATCTGGTCGCGGCTGCCCCGCGATCCAGAGTCGAACATCATGAACACCGGGTTGTAGCCGCCACGCGACTTCCGCATGTGGTCCACCATCGCCTGCGCCACGTCGTTGTTGGCGTGGGTCCAGGTGTCGATCACCTTGTTGTACCGCTCGCCGAAGGTGATCTGTCCGGTGTGGTAGGCCCTCTGGAACCGCTTGACGCGCTTGTCCGCTTCCTCGAGGATCTCGGCCTTCTCCGGCGGGATCTCGAGATCCTCGATGCCGATCGAAATGCCGCCGTAGGTGGCGAAGCGGAACCCGAACTCCTTGAGCCGGTCGAGGAACAGCACCGTCTCCTCCAGACCCGCACGGCGATAGGCCTGCAGCACCAAGTCCGACAACGCCTTTTTCTTCATGACCTCGTCGCGGTAGCCGAGTTCGGCCACTACCTGCCGCGGCAGAATGCCGTTGAACATCACCCGGCCCACGGTGGTGGCCACCCAGCGCGGCTGAGGATCATTGGCCTCGTGCGGTGGCACGTACCAGAACTTGATGGCCGAGTGGTAGTTGATCGAGCCGTTCAGGAGCGCCATGTCCAACTCGGCCGGGCTCCCGAAGTAGCGCGCGTCATGCCACAACTCTTCCTTGATTTTGTCCTTGGCGTCGCCTTCCTGGCCGCTCAGCTTCTCTTCGAACCCCGGCTGG
>SMVY01000115.1 GCA_004357415.1 Gemmatimonadota bacterium | reverse complement strand
GGCACGGCTTCGGCCAGCACCAGCAACCGCTGGAGACCGGCCGGGAGCCCCGAGGCATCCACCGGGACGGACGCGTTCCGGGCGGTGCCCGAGAGCTGGAGGACGAACGCGAGCGCCGCCGTGTCCCACTCGGCCAGAGCCGTGGTGTCGAACGCCAGACGGCTGACGCCTGAGCGTAGCTGTTCGATCAGGGCGTCGGGGGAGGGGAGGGCACCGCTCAGGAGCCAGTCGCCTGCCATGGTCACGACCATGGTCCCGTCGTCGTGGCGGGTGGCGGTCGAATCGGCAGGAGTGGCCAGGTTACTGGTCACGAGGCTCGCAGGGTATGAGGTGGCGGCTGAGACGCTTGAGTAGGTAGGGCGCTGGCCCCACAGTGGCCGGAATCTACTGGCCTACAGATAAGAGGCAATAGGGCATGGCGACGGGTCCTGCCGCTGCCAACTCAAAGCAACTCTTCCGTTTGGCCACGGCAACGGCTATCTCTAGCATTCGACTCAACCGACCCCGACGCTTGGATCTCACGCTGAAGCCGTGGGTGGAGATGTATGGCGGCTCCAGTTACGATGAACGGGCGCAGTACCGGCATGTTCCAGCAATTCTTCCGCTGGGAAGCCGCCAGTGGCGTGGTGCTGCTCTTCTTTGCGGTGGCCGGGCTGGCCTGGGCCAATTCCCCTTGGGCCGACAGCTATTTCGCCCTCAGCAAGACCTACATCGGCATCTCCTGGGGCGACCACACCTTCGAGCTATCGCTGAGCCACTGGATCGCCGACGGGTTGATGGTGATCTTCTTCTTCGTGGTCGGGCTGGAGATCAAGCGCGAGGTGGTCGTAGGCGAACTCTCGTCCTTCAAGCAGGCCATCCTCCCCGTCAGCGCGGCCGTCGGCGGGATGATCGTGCCCGCCATGCTCTACGCGGTGTTCACCTTCGGTGGGGAAGGGGCCCACGGCTGGGGCATCCCCATGGCGACCGACATCGCCTTTGCCCTGGGCATCCTGGCGCTGTTCGGCAGCCGGGTCCCTACCAGCCTGAAGGTATTCCTCACGGCCTTGGCCATCGCCGACGATCTGGGCGCTATCACCGTGATCGCCCTGTTCTACACGGAGTCCGTATCTTTCGTGGCGCTCGGTGTGGCGGCGGCGTTGTTGGTCTGTATCGCTCTGGCCAGCCGACGCGGCATCCGCAGCACCGCGGTGTACCTACTGTTGGCGGTGGGGGTGTGGGCCGCCGTTCTCGTCTCCGGGATTCACGCGACCATCGCCGGGGTCTTGCTGGCCATGGTGGTGCCGGTCAAGGCCGCGCTGGAGCCGCACGAGTTCCTGAGTCGTTCCCGCAAACGACTGGCGGAACTCGAGGAGGCCGATTTGACCCGGGACAGCATGGTGTCCGACAAGGAGCAGATGGATGCTCTGGATGACATGTACTTGGCGGTCGAAGACATGCGACCGGTCGGCATTAGCCTGGAGCACCTGCTCCACCCGATCCAGGCGTTCCTGATTCTTCCCGTGTTTGCCCTGTTCATGGCCGGGGTTCCGCTCGGGGGGGGCTCGGTCGGAGTGTTTGCCAGTCCCGTTAGTCTTGGGGTCATCGCCGGTCTGGTGATCGGCAAGCCCGTCGGCATCATGCTCTGCGTCTGGCTGGCCATCAAGTCCGGGCGCGCTGCGCTGCCCGGTGACATGACATGGGGGCATTTGCTCGGCGCCAGCATGTTGGCCGGCGTTGGCTTCACCATGTCTATCTTCATCAGTAACCTGGCGTTCCCATTCGACGAGGCCCTCATTGCCCAGGCGAAACTGGGCGTGTTGCTGGCCTCGGTGCTTGCGGGCGTCATCGGATTCGTCATACTCAACAAGTCGTTACCGGCGGCGTCTAGATGACCGCATGTCCCAGGTGGTTGTCGCGTCATGCCGAGTTAGCCCAAGGAGCGGTCCTGATGGCCAGGTTGATGTTTGCGTGCATTCTTCTCAGTGTGTGGGTCTCGGCTGCGGTGGCTCAGGATCTCGATCCGGGGCCTGTTATTGTCATCGGAGTCGTTGAGGAGGGGGTAGCACCGGGCAACGATGTGGTAACCCGAATTGAGGCGGAACTCGATCGGCTACTTCGGCGGCACACGGTCGTGTTCAAGCGCGCTCCGGCGTTCAACGCAGATTGGAATCCGGGGCGGATGACGGAAGCGATGCAAGCGGCGCTCGCCGATCCCGAGGTGGATTTGGTCCTGGCAGTCGGTGCGTTGGCGAGCCAGGCTGCGGGGCAAGTGGACCGCATCAAGCCGGTGGTCACCACTTTCATCCAACGACCCGATCTGTTCGACATCCACCAGGCCAGCGATGACCGTTCGGTTGAGTCGAACCTGGTGATTCAGTCCAACCCGCTCCGGGCGGACAGCGAGTTCCGCCAGCTGTTGGATCTTTCACCGGCCGACACGGTGGCGCTGGTGGTAGGGGCAGAATACGCCACCGGCCTGGAGCGACTGGACGCGGAACTCCTTGCGCTGGAAGCGATCCTCGGCGTCACCATCGTCCTCTGGCCGGTGGAGCCGGGGACCCCGGCCCACACCGCACCCCAAGGAACTCAAGCCGTGGTGCTGGGACCGACTCCACGATTGGCCCCGGTCCAGCGGCAGGGCCTGATCGAACTCCTCACCAACCTCACCCTCCGTAGCTACAGCCTGGAGGGATTGTACGACGTGGAAGCCGGGGTGCTGATGACTCGAACGCCGGACCAGCGAACGCAGTTGGCCCGGCGGGTGGCGCTCAACATCAGCGAACTGATCCGAGGCGTCGGGACGGCGAACCTGGCAGTGTTCCTGTCGGTCGACCCTTTGCTGTACCTCAACGGAAGTACCGCGGCGCGGATCGGGTATTCCCCCCGGTTGAGTACCCTGGTGCGAGCCACGGTTCTCAACGAGGAAGATCTTCAGCTAGCCGAGACGCCCCTGGATTTGACGGACGTGCAACGGCTGGTGCAGGAAGGGAACGTCTCGCTGGCCATCGTCACCCAGCAGGTCGAGACCTCGCGCAAGTTTCGCCAATTGGCGCTGAGTCCCCTGTTGCCGCAGATCGTGGCGGCCCCGGAATACCGGGCCCTGGACCCGCAGGGGCTGGAGGGCCTGATCGCCGACCAGGCGCTCAATCTTCGTTTCAGTGCCAGCCAGATGATCTATGACGATCATCTGGTAAGCAATTACCGGTCGTCAAAGCGGCTGGAAGAGAGCAGTCGGGAGAATCTGGAAACCCAACGGCTCGACGTCATTGGGGCCGCCGGCGAGGCCTATCTCGATCTGGTGCTGTCACGGCTGCTGTACCGGGTCAACGCCCAAAACCTGCGGCTCACGATGGACAATCTGGAGCTGGCGCGGCACCGACTGGAGGTCGGCTACTCGGGACCCAACGAGGTCTACCGCTGGGAAGCGGAAGTGGCCAAGCGGCGGGGCGACGTTCTCCGCGGCCAGGCGGTGGTGGAGGAGCAGCGCATCGGTCTCAATCAGATCCTGGGGGTAGACCAGACTCGCCGGTGGCGGCCCCGGGAGATCCACGTCGATACGGCCCACTTCTTCTTTGCCGGCATCGACCTGAACGCCCTGCTGACCACCCAGCAGCAGCTGGCCGCTTTCCGGGAATCCATGGTGGCCATGGCGCTCGAGAACGCTCCCGAGGTTCGGTCGCTGGACCGGACGATCGAGGCCCAGAGCATTCAAGTGAGCCAGCGGAAGCGGCGCTGGTTCCTGCCCTCGTTCTTCCTGAATTTCGACTATCAATACCAGGCCTACCGAGAACCGGAACTGCCCGGGGTCTCGCGCAGCCGGCCCATCCTATCCATCGAGGCGGTATATCCGCTGTTCATCGGAGCGGAGCGGGCCTTTGCCGTGGGTCAGACCGAGTCGCAGTTGACCGAGCTGACCCAGCAGGAACTGTTGACGCGGCAACTCGTCGAACGGAGAACGCGGCGCACGATCCGGCGGCTGGAAAGTTCGTACCCCAATATTCGACTGACCCAAATTCAGGCCGACCGGGCACGGCGCAATCTGATGGTGGTGCAGGACAAGTACGCCCATGGTCTAGTCAACGTGACCGACCTTTTGGAAGCACAGAACGAGAGCTTCACTGCCGATCAGGGTTCCGCGGCGGCAAACTACTTGTTCCTGATCGACCTCAACGCCTTCGAGCGGTCGATCGCCTGGTTCGAAAACGAACAAACACCCGAAGCCAAGGCGGCATTCGTCGACCGGCTTCGGATTGGTCTCACTCTCACGCCGTCGCAGTAGCGGCACAAGAGGACTATCGAGGATGTGGAGCACACCAACGACATCGACAGCGTGGCGGACGGCCACCGCGCTCCTGGCACTCGCCGCGTGCGGCGGTGGCGAGGAGGCGCCGGCGCCGGACGTCGTTCGACCCGTGGCCATGCTCACCGTGGGCACCGCCCAGAATCGGGGACTGATGTTTCCCGGCACGGTGCAGGCCAGCGACCGCGCCGACTTGGCCTTTCGGGTACCCGGGGCACTTATCGGACTACCGGTCAATGAGGGAGACGCCGTGGTGCGCGGCCAGTTGCTGGCCCGGCTCGACCCGATCGACTACCAGCTCGATTGGGACCAGGCCAGGGCAACGTTCGAGAAGACCGAAGCCGACTACAACCGCTACAAACGGCTGTACGAGCGTGAGGCCGTGTCCCTGGCGGAGGTGGAGGCCAACCGGGCCCAGCGCGACGTGGCCAAGGCCCGCTACCAGCGGGCCCAGCAGAACCTCGGCTACACCGAGTTGCGGGCGCCCTTCAGCGGCCGGGTCGGCCGCAAGTTCGTGGAAAATTTCGAGGACGTGCAGGCCAAAGAGATCATCCTCAGTCTGCAGAACCTGAGCACGGTTGAGATCGTGATCAACGTCCCCGAGCAGATCCTGGCACTGGCCCAAGAACCGCAACCGCGGCAGAGCATGGAGGCGGTCGCCACCTTCTCAGTGGCTCCCGATAGAGAGTATCCCCTCAGTCTCAAGGAAGTCGCGGCGGAAGCCGACCGCCGCACGCAGACATTTGCCGCGACGTTCACCATGCAGCAGCCGGACGACATTCAGATCCTGTCGGGTATGACTGCCCAGGTGTGGGTCCGTCCCAAGGCGGGAGAGTCACAACGGCAGGACGCCGAGACCTTTCTGGTTCCGGTCACGGCGGTGTACGCCGACGAGGCCGGTACCAGCCACGTGTGGGTCTACGATTCCGACAGCCACATGGTGCAGTCCCGGCTTGTGACGGTGGGAGAGATCACCCCGCCTAATCACATTCAGATTCTGAGTGGCCTAGTCGCCGGAGAAACCATCGCCATAGCGGCGGTCAACAACTTGCGGGAAGACATGCAGGTACGCCCTTTGGATTTCTCGCAGTAACCGCACGAGTCACTCGATGAATCTCGCCGAATTTTCGATCAACAAGAAAGTCATCACCTGGACTTTGACCCTGGTGTTGCTGTTTGCCGGGCTCATGACGTTCGGCACCCTCAACCGTCTGGAAGACCCCGAGTTCACCATCAAGAACGCCCAGATCATCACCCTCTACCCGGGTGCCTCGGCGGCGGAGGTCGAACAGGAGGTCACCGACCTCATCGAGCAGGCAACCCAGGAACTCGGCCAGCTCAAGTTCGTGGATTCGTGGTCGCGCAGGGGTGTGTCGATCGTGCGGGTGACGATCAAGGACCAGTACGACGCGAGCACCCTGCCACAGGTGTGGGACGAACTCCGGCGGAAGGTCGGCGACTATCAGGGCAAGCTGCCGCCCGGTGCCGGTCCCTCCTTGGTCAACGACGACTTCGGCGACGTTTTCGGGATCTATGTCGCCATTTACGGGGAGGGATATAGCAACGCCCAGCTGCGTGAAGTGGCCAAGTTGTTACGACGGGAAATCGTCCCCATAGCCGAGGTCAAGAAGGTGGTCATCTGGGGTGCCGAGCCCGAGGTGGTCTACGTGGAGATGGCGCGCGCCAAGATGGCGGCCCTGGAGATTTCCCAGGCCGACATCTACCGCGCGCTCTCGGCCAAGAACTTACCGGCCGAATCGGGCCGGATTCACGTAGGGCCCGACTACATCGCCATCAATCCGACCGGCGAGTTCGTGTCGGAACAGGAATTCGGCGACCTGCTCATCCGTAGCCTTGGGGGTCAGGACCTGGTCTACCTGCGGGACGTCGCCACGGTGCGCCGGGGCTACCAAGACCCGCCCAGAAACATCCTCCGCTTCAACGGCCACCCGGCGGTGGCCATCGGCGTGTCCACCCGGACGGGCGGCAACGTCGTCACCATGGGCGAAGAGATTCAGGAGAAGATGCGGACACTGCGGTCGCAGATTCCTCTGGGGATGCAGTTCGGCGTCATCTCGATGCAATCACAAGCCGTGGTCGAGTCGATCAACTCGTTCATCATCAACCTGATCGAGGCCGTGATCATCGTGGTGGTGGTCCTGTTCCTCTTCATGGGATTGAAGAGTGGCTTCATCATCGGAGCCGTTCTGTTCCTGACCATTGCCGGCACCTTTCTGGTCATGGGCTATGAGGGTGTCGTCCTGGAGCGCATCTCGCTGGGAGCCCTGATCATTGCGCTGGGAATGTTGGTCGACAACGCCATCGTTGTGATCGATGGCATGCAGGTACGGATCGAGAGTGGCATGGACAAGGTGAAGGCCGCCATCGAAGTGGTGGGCAAAAACTCCACCCCGCTCCTCGGCGCCACGGCGGTGGCCATTATGGCGTTCGCCTCGATCAGCAGTTCCGACGACGCCACCGGCGAGTACACGCGCTCGCTCTTTACCGTCATCCTGATTTCGCTCAGCCTCAGTTGGGTGACCGCCATGACGATCACCCCGTTGCTAGGCACCATGCTGCTCAAGCCCAAACCCAAGAAGGATGACGGCGGAGCCAACGACCCATACGCCGGCAAGGCATACCAACTGTACAAGCGGGGATTGGAGGCGTGCCTCCGGTTCCGGTTCGTGACGGTGGCAGTCGTGGTGGGCCTTTTTGTGATCTCGATGATCGCCTTCGGGTCACTCAAGCAGATGTTCTTCCCCAATTCCACGCGTCCCCAGTTCTACATGGAAGTGTACCTGCCATCGGGCACCCACATCCGGGACACCGAAAGCACCCTCGCTCGCGCGGAGGAGTATCTGCTGAGTGTCGATGGGGTCACGGACGTGGCCACGGCCCTGGGCGGAGGCGACCTGCGCTTTCTGTTGACCTACTCCCCGGTGGATGGCGGCAGCGCCTATGGGGCCATCTTCGTGTCGGTGGACGACTGGACCAAGATCGACGGCATTATCCCCGAGGTGACCGCTACGCTCGACACCTTGCTCCCGATGGCCACCGTCAACGTCAAGAAGTTCATGTTGGGGCCCGGAGAGGGAGGGCGTGTCCAACTGCGCATCAGCGGCCCCGACCGCACCGTGTTACGCGAGATGGCGGCTCGCTCAAAGCAAATCCTCCGGGAAGCCGGTGGCCAGGGCATCCGGGACGAATGGCGGGAAAAGGAAAAGGTGATCCGCCCCCAACTGGCTGAAGCCCAGGCCCGGCGCCTGGGCATCGACCGGCCCGACGTGGCCAATGTCATCAAGGCCGCCTACGCCGGCATCCAGACGGGAGTGTATCGGGAGCGCGACGAACTCCTGGCCATCGTGGCGCGGGCCCCGGACTACGAGCGGACCGATTTCAATCTGTCCGAACTGCAGATCTGGTCGCCGGCCGCCCAGCGGATGGTGCCCCTGGGCCAGGTGATGACCGGAACGGAAACCGTTTTCGAGGATGCCACCATCTTCCGGCGCAACCGGGTCACCACCATCAAGATTCACGCAGACCCCAAGGCCGGTAACCTGGCCAGCGAGCTGTTCGCTCGCTCCAAGGCCCGAATCGAGGTCGACTTGGGCGTCGACGTCGACACCTATTTCGGCCGCAGCTCGCCCGAGGGAGTCGACCCGCTGGCGGGACACGAAGCGAAGACGATCCCGGTCAAGGATGCGGACCAGATCCCCCTGAAAGACATGCCGGGATACTCCATCGCCTGGGGCGGCGAGGCCGAAGACTCAGCCCGGGCACAAGGCGCCCTGGCGACGGCCATTCCCATCTTCGGTGGCCTGATGATCTTGATGGTAATCCTGCTGTTCAACGCAGTGCGCCAGCCGCTCATCATCTTCCTGACGGTACCCCTGGCCGTCATCGGCGTGGCCTGGGGCCTGCTGCTGACGGACCAGCCGTTCGGCTTCATGGCCCTTCTCGGGTTCCTCAGCCTCACCGGCATGCTGATCAAGAACTCGATCGTGCTGATCGAGGAGATCGACGGTCAAATCGAAAGCGGCAAAGATCGATTTGTGGCAGTGGTCGACTCGGGCGTGGCCCGGATGCGCCCGGTATCCATGGCAGCCGCCACCACGATTCTGGGAATGATTCCGCTGCTGACTGATGCGTTCTTCATCTCGTTGGCCGTCACGATCATGGCCGGACTACTGGTCGCCACGGTACTCACGCTGCTGGTGGTGCCGACGCTCTACGTGATCTTGTTTCGGATTCCGAATCCGGAATCGGGATAAGGACGTAGGACGTTGGGGGATGGGTACGGAGTGCGGAGTGCGGGGTGCAGAGGGGCATCGCTTTAGCGATTGGTTGCCGAGCCGCGGCTTTAGCCGCGACCGGCGCGACGTGTTACTCGGTCACTGCGGCGGCTTGCAGCACCGGCCGGGCAAAGAAGCCGTTGGTGCCCCCGGTGGCGTGGTAGATCATAATCGCCTCCACCTCATTGGCCGCTTCCTCTTCCGACAGCCACTCGCCCTCGGGACCCTCGATCAGCCAGACCGCCTTGGGAGCGCGGGCGGAGAAGGCGTAACCCCACACCGGGCCGCCACGGGCCGGCCGGCGGACCACCTCGATGTCCAGCAGGCCCGCCAGGGTCGCTTCCCGCGCGGCCGCAAAGGCCTCTCGCTCGCAGTTCCAGTTGACTATCTCCAGCCGGGGACCTACGGGCTCATCGTAGCTCACCGCCGGGGGAATCCGATGTTTGCTCATGGCCGCTGCCCTCCACTGTATCCGGTGCTGGTGCGATCGAGAGTCGAGGAGTGTGGTACCTGACCAGAGCAAGATTGGGGCGCACAAGCCAAAACCTTTGAGGAGCAATGGGTTAGGGGAATCACTCGCACTGATGGAGCGGCCCTCATCACCGCAAGCTGCAAGGCTGGCAGGCAGATGGGGAGGTTACCCGGCCACGACTCCACCTTGCACCAAGAAGCACTATCTTTCCGGCATGATTCGCGTCACACACGTCCACCCCGACTCCATCGGGGGGGAAATCGGCCTGCTCGAGGGCAGCGAACTCCTGGCGGTCAACGACCGCCCGCTCGACGACTTCCTCGATTGGGAGTTCCTGACGGCGGAGGACCGGTTCGACCTGTTGGTGCGCCAGCCGACAGGCGAGGAGATTCTGTTCGACATAGAGCGGCCCGACGACACCCTCCCCATGGGCGTGACGCTGGAGCCCCCGCGGATCCGCCGGTGCGCCAACCGGTGCGACTTCTGTTTTGTGGACGGGCTGCCGCCCGGAATGCGCGAGGTGATGTACATCCGCGACGACGACTACCGGCTGTCGTTCCGCCACGGCAACTTCGCCACGCTGACCAACCTCAAGGCCAAGGACATAAGCCGGATCATCGAGTACCACCTGTCGCCCCTGTACGTGTCGGTGCACGCCACCGATCCGGTGGTCCGGCGCCACCTGCTGCGCAACCCCCTGGCGCCCGACATCCTGGAACAGCTGACCGATTTTGGCGGCCACGGCATCCAGTTTCACACCCAGGTGGTCCTGTCGCCGGGCGTCAACGACGGCGATCACCTGCAACGCACGCTGGCCGATTTGTGGGATCTGGACGAGGCGGTGCTCAGCGTCTCGGTGGTCCCCGTGGGGCTCACCGAGTTCAGCAAGCACCAGCTGTGCCGGGAGCCCACCGAAGCCGAGTGCCGGGCGGCCATCGAGATCATCGAACCCGTGGCCGGGCGGGCAACCCGGGAGCGGCGCCACCGCTGGGTGTTCGGCTCCGACGAGTTGTACTTGCGGGCCGGGATCGATCTGCCTCCAGCCGAGGCGTACGGCGGGTTTGAGCAGGTGGAGAACGGGGTGGGATCGGTGCGCTACCTGCAGCAACGAATCGCCGGGGCCGACATCGATCCCGATCGTTGGCGCGACAAGGCCATCGGGGTGCTGACCGGGACGTCGATGGGCCCGCTCATGCCTCAGGTGCTGGCCCCGCTCGCCGCCCAAACCTCGGCCCGGTTCGAGCTGATGCCGCTGGAGAACCCGATCTTCGGAACCTCGGTCACCACGGCCGGGCTGCTGCCGGGCCGGGCCTTCCACGACGCGCTCGCCGGCCGCAGCGACCTGGATCTGGCACTGCTGCCGGCCGAGGCGGTCAACGACGAGGGCAAGTTCATCGATGACGTCACCCTGGAGGACGTCATCGCCCAGGCGCCGGTCGAGATCCGCGTCTCCTACGATTTTGCCGACGCCCTCGCGGGCGAGGATCATAGATAATGAAGAAAGTCACCGTAGCCATCATCGGCCGGCCCAACGTGGGCAAATCGACCCTGTTCAACCGGATTCTGGGTGGACGCCGGGCCATCGTATCCGATCAGCCCGGCACCACCCGCGACCGGCACTTCGGCAACGCCGAGTGGGCCGGCCACGAGTTCTGGCTGGTCGACACCGGCGGCCTGGTTCCGGGCTCGAAGGATTCCATGGACCGGGCTATTCGCCAGCAGGTCGAGATAGCCGTGGAACAGGCCGACGTGATCGTGCTGCTGGTCGACGCGCTCGAGGGACTGAGCCCGGTTGACGCCGAAGTGGCGGCCCAGCTGCGCAAGGCGCAGCGTCCGGTGCTGCTGGTGGTCAACAAGGTGGACGACCTTCCCAACAGTACGGCCCACCTCCCGTTCTATGAAATGGGCCTGGGAGAGCCGTTCGTGGTATCGGCCCAGACGGGGAAGGGAAGTGGCGATCTGCTGGACCGTATCGTGGCGCTGTTTCCGGACAAGGCCACGTTGGAAGAGGAAGAGGGCATTACCGTGGCCGTGGTGGGCCGGCCCAACGCCGGCAAGTCGTCGCTGGTGAACAAGCTGCTGGGCGAGGAACGGCACCTGGTAGCCCCTGAGGCAGGCACTACGCGCGACTCCATCGACTCCACCTTCCGCTACAAGCAGCAGACGGTGACCTTCATCGACACCGCGGGCTTGAGAAAACGGGCCAGGGTATCGGGCGACCTGGAGTTCTACTCCAACGTCCGGACCGAGAGGGCCATTGCCCGGGCTCAAGTGTGCGTCCTGGTGGTCGACGCCGAGGTCGGGCTCCACACCCAGGATCTGAGGATTGCCAACAAGGCGTGGGAGGCGGGCTGTGGCCTGATCATCCTGGTCAACAAGTGGGACCTGATCCCGGACAAGGACACCAACATGGCCAAGCGGGGCCAGGACCTGCTTATGGAAAAGGCCCCGTTCCTCAAGCACGTGCCGTTCCTGTACGGCTCGGCCGAGACCGGCCAGCGTATCCGCCAACTGTTCGATCTGATCATCGAGGTGGCCGCGGCGCGCGAACGGCGCGTGGCCACCGCCGAGGTGAACCGGGTGCTGGAGGAACTGGTGGAGCGGACCAACCCGCCGCAGAAGCCGGGGGCGGAGGTGAAGATTCTCTATGGCACCCAGGTCGGGACCGAGCCGCCCCGGTTTGCCATCGTGTGCAACCGGCCGGAGGCCGTTCCGGAATCGTATCAGCGGTACATAGTGAATGGATTTCGGCGGGCGTGGGCCTTTACCGGGAGCCCGGTGCGGGTGAGTTATCGGCAGAAGAAGGGGCGGCGGGTGGGGAGTGATGGGAGGAGGGTGAGGTAGCAGTGCGCAGGTCGCAGTGCGCAGGGGGGTCGAGGGCTGGGGAAGATGCGAGATGCTCGGCTGAAATACGGGCTTGGCTCCGCCCCTGAAGGAGCCGCACGTGCCCGTCGCTTCAGCGACCGGTGCCGAGTCTCGGCTTTAGCCGAGGACGGCGGCCGGAGCTGGCCGTTCTGATCCAAGAACACCGAAAACCACCCTTGGCCGTGAAATTCCCTCATAGAGACTCCCCCAATCCAGTCGGGCCCTTGCGCCGAACGGATATTCTTCGCAACTTCATTCCTGTTAGCCCCTTACACTAGCCACCTCAAGTAGAAGGTGAGCCCTGAACCCGTTTCTGCTGGCCGGCGCTCTGGTGTTGTCGTATCTCATCGGCTCGATCCCGACGAGTTTGCTGGTCGGTCGCCTGGTGAAGGGCATCGACCTGCGCCAGCACGGCAGCAAGAACCTCGGCGCCACCAACCTCTACCGGGTGCTCGGCTGGCGCTACGCCGTGCCGGTAGGGCTGTTCGACATGGCCAAGGGGTACGTCCCCGTGGCGGTCGTGGGGCCTGCCGTGTCGAACGGAGTGCTGATTCCCTTGCTGTGCGGAGTGGCGGCCGTCCTGGGGCACATGTTCAGCCCGTTCGTGGGATTCAAGGGAGGGAAGGGGGTGGCCACCGGCGCCGGCGTGGTCCTGGCCATGGCCCCGCTGGCATTTCTCGGCG
>SMVY01000009.1 GCA_004357415.1 Gemmatimonadota bacterium | reverse complement strand
TGCGGCTACCTATTTCGTCTGGCGCGGCGAGTTGGTGGGGTTCGAGTACGATTTGGCCAAGGAGTTTGCATCACAGCACGGTCTCAACCTGGAAATCGTGGTGCCCCCGACCCGGGCAGCGCTGCTGACTTGGTTGCGGGAGGGGAAAGGGGACATTGTAGCTGCGGCGCTGACTCCGTCGGCTGAGCGGGAAGGACGTGGCATCGCGTTCTCACGGCCGTACAACTTTGTGCGCGAGATGGTGGTGGGCCGCTCTGCCGACTCGGGGTTGCGTACGCCCGAGGACCTGGCAGGGAGGACGGTGGTGGTGCGCCAGAGCAGCTCGTACTGGCACACGCTCGAGGGGCTGAAGGCGGATGGCATTCCGTTGGAGCTAGTGCCGGCGCCGGAAGATCTGGAGACGGAAGAGATCATCGAACGGGTAGCCACCGGCGAGTACGACCTGACCGTGGCCGACAGCCACATTCTTGCCATCGAACTCACCTGGCGGGACGACGTACGGGGCCTCTTCCCCGTGAGCGATTCCCTCCCGCACGCCTGGGCGGTGCGGGAAGAAGACTCGGCGCTGCTGGACTCCCTCAACGCCTTCTTCCGGCGCGAATACCGCGGATTGTTCTACAATATCACCCGCAAGAAATATTTTGGGAGCGAGAATCGGGTGGCGTCCCGGGCCAACGAGCGAACATCGCGCACCGGCATCGTGTCCCCGTACGACAGTCTCATCAAGCACTACGCCGATCGGTATGCTTACGATTGGCGGCTCATTGCCGCCCAGATGTTCGAGGAAAGCCGCTTCGACCCACAGGCCGAGTCGTTCGCCGGTGCCGTCGGGTTGATGCAAGTCCTACCCCGGACGGCCAAGGGGTTCGGCGTGTCGCGCGCCGGCCTGATGATCCCGGACAGTGGCACCTATATGGGCGTGCGCTATCTGCGCCACGTTCAGGAATACGTCAAGGAGGCCGCCACCCGGGAGGATCACCTGTGGTTCTCGTTGGCGGCCTACAACGCAGGCTTCGGGCACCTGCAGGATGCCCGCCGCCTCACCGAGAGTCTGGGCAAGAACCCGAACGTCTGGTTTGGCGAAGTCGAAGACGTCATGCCACTCCTGGCGCGCCGCAATTACCACCGTGAGGCCAAATACGGATACTGCCGCTGCACCGAGCCGGTGCGTTATGTCCGGCGCATCCGCGAACGTCAACGAGCCTACCAGCGGGTGACCGACCCCACTACTGCCTTGAGCGATCCGGGGACCGCCGGCCAATGACTTGGTTCGGTTTCCCCGGACTGCGCTTGGCGGTGGGTGGTGGATTGCTGGTGGGCGGCATCCTCCCAGGGCCGGCACCGGCGCAGGAACGGCAGTCGTTCCGGCACGTGTCGGTCGAGCAGGGACTGTCGCACGGCGCCGTCCGGGACATCATGCAAGACCGGCAGGGGTTCATGTGGATCGCCACTGAAGACGGTCTCAACCGTTACGATGGCATCAACCTCAAGGTCTTCCGGCACGAACACGGCAACCCCAACTCGCTGTCGTCCTCGAACTTCGGCAAGCTGATCCAGGACCGCGACGGCATCATGTGGTACGGTACCTGGGGTGGCGGACTCAATCGTTACGATCCCATCACGGACACGTTCACCCATTTCCGTTTTGACCCGGCCGACTCGACGTCCATCAGTCAGGATCGCACTGAGGCGCTGTTCGAGGACCGGTTTGGAGACATCTGGGTGGGAACGCCGGATCGGGGGCTGAATCGATTCCACCGAGAGACCGAGCGGTTCACCCGCTATCGTCACGACCCCGACGATCCCGGGAGTCTGGGTAGCGATGCCGTGAAGGCCATCATCGAGAGCGATGACGGACGCCTGTGGATCGCGACCGACGCCGGCCTCGCCGTGCTCGACCGATCGACCGAGACGTTTAAACATTTCCGTCACGACCCCGGCGACCGCACGACCCTCGGCTCCGACCTGATCCGTAGTTTGGCGCGGGACACCTCCGGTGCTCTCTGGGTCGGCACCCGGGGCGGTGGGCTCAATCTGTTCGACCCAGCCACCGGACGGGTCCGCCGGTTCCGGCACGATCCCCGAGACCCCACCACCCTGTCCGATGACGAGATCGCCCACGTGTTCGTCGACTCCCGGGGAACGTTGTGGATCGGTACCTACGATGAAGGCGTGGACCGGTTCGATGCCGAAACGGAGTCCTTCCGCCACTTCCGCCATGACATCCGGGATCGCGCAACCCTGAGCAACGACCGCGTCGAAGTGATCTTTGAGGATCGCACCGGGGTGCTGTGGTTCGGCACCGTCGGCGGTGGCGTCGATCGCATCGATCTCAAGCCGCGCAAGTTCGTCAACTATTGGCACGACCCGCTCGCCCCGTCGACCCTGCCGCATCCGACGGTACGGTCGATCGCCAACGCGGAGGCCGATTCACTCTGGATCGGTACCGACGGCGGCGGACTGTCGCTGCTGGACGAGGACGGTCGTGTCGTCAGGACCTTCAGTCCTGAATTGGGGCCTGATGGTCGCCGGGGCGAGCGGGTCTGGGCCATTCTCCCCGCCGGGCCCGATAGCGTCTGGATCGGGACCTACGGTACGGGACTGGTGCTCATGCATCGGCGTGGTGGCCGAACGCGGTTCCAACATTTCGCCGCCCAACCGGGAGTCGACGGGGCACTGCAAGATCCCGATGTGAAGGCGCTGGCGCGAGATCGCCAGGGCGCCCTCTGGGTCGGCACCACCAACGGGCTCTATCGCGTCGATGGTGATGAGTCCGCCGTCAACTTCGAGCGGTTCAGTCACGACGCTGCCGACCCCAACAGCCTGGCGGGCGACTACATCAATGCCCTGGAGGTCGACGGTGGCGGGTTCCTCTGGGTCGGTACCCTCCACGGACTCGACCGCCTCGATCCCCGAACCGGCCAGGTCCGGCATTTCCCCGCCGACCCGAGCCAGGACCAGGGACTGAGCGCGCCCATCATTACCACTATTCTGGAGAGCTTGGCGTTCCCGGGCACCCTGTGGATCGGCACCGAAGACAGCGGCCTCAATCGTCTCGATCCTGACAGCGGGGTGGTCGCGCACTATTCGGTCGGTGCCACTCTTTCGAGCAACGCCATCAGTGCCATGGTCGAGGACCGCCACGGGGCGCTGTGGCTCAGTACCAGCCAAGGGATCTCCCGGTTCGACCCCACCACGGAGTCGTTCACCCACTACAGTATTGCCGATGGTCTCATGAGCCACAGCTTCATGGCGAACGCCAGCGCCCGCCGCCCCGACGGCCGCATCTTCTTCGGCGGCATCAATGGGCTGGCGTCGTTCGTCCCCGATTCCGTGCTGGCCAACCCGTTCATTCCGCCGGTGGTGCTGACGTCGTTCCGGGTGTTTACCGAGGAGATCAAGCTCGAGGGCCCCCTGCAGATGGCCGCCCGGGTGGACCTCCCCCACGACCGTAATTTTGTGGCCATCGATTTTGCCGCTCTCGACTACTCCACGCCCGAGAAGAACCGGTACACCTATCGGCTGTTCGGCGTAGACCCCGAGTGGATCGATGCCGGCAACCGTACTTTCGCCAGCTATCCAGCGTTGCCGCCCGGGCACTACACCTTCTGGGTCAGGGGATCCAACAACGACGGCGTGTGGAATCACACGGGCGCCACCATCGAGATCGTCGTCCATCCCGCATGGTGGTCCACCTGGTGGTTCCGGACCATCGCCCTGCTGATGTTCTCGGTGACCGTGGTCCGGGTATTCCAGTACCGCACCAAGCGGATCCGCGAGCGTAGCCTGGAACTGGAGGTGATCAACGCGTCGCTCAGCGATCAGATGTTCAAGCGGAGGCGGGCCGAGGAACAACGCGAACGGCTCATCCCCGAACTGGAAGCTCGCAACACGGAGCTGGAGCGGTTTACCTATACCGTGTCTCACGACCTCAAGAGCCCGCTGGTGACCATCACCGGATTCCTGGGGATCTTGGAACGGGACCTGGCGGACAACGACCCCGAGGGCGTGTCGCGCGACGTCGACCAGATACGGACCGCCGCGGGGCGCATGCAGCAGCTGCTGGACGAGCTGCTCGACCTGTCGCGCGCCGGTCGCCTGGTCAATCCGCCCACGGTGGTCGACTTGGGTGAGGTGGTCGAGGAAGCCGTCGCGCTCCTCGAGGGACAAGCCGCTGACCGCGGTGTCACCATCACCATCGACCGTGACATGCCCGTCGTTTACGGCGACAGGGTAAGGCTATTACAGGTGTTCCAGAACCTGGTTCAGAACGGCATCAAATTCATGGGTGACCAGGACGACCCGAGGGTGGACATCGGTGCCAGGCAGCAGGACCAGGAATGGGTCATCTCCATCCGGGACAATGGGACGGGGATCAATCCCGCGTATCACGAAAAGATCTTCGGGCTATTCGATCAGCTCGAGCCCGATCAGGAAGGGACCGGCATCGGTCTCGCCCTGGTCCACCGCATCGTCGAAGTGCACGGTGGCCGTGTGTGGGTCGAATCCGACGGTGAGGGAAACGGATCGCTGTTTTGCTTTACTCTTCCCCTTGGGCGCCCCACCTCCCCCGAGTGGCAGCTCCCTTCCGAAGAGACCGGGTCGCGCTCGGGATCGGCACGGTCGGGATAATTTCACCACTCGGGTTGGTGCCGTCTTCGCCCGGGGCGGTACCGGCCACAGCCATACCATAGGGAGCGTCCGCATGTCCCGCCCATCACTGTTCCTCGGCCTCGTGCTGGTAGTCTTGGGAGCCGGTGCCGGCACGGCACACGGTCAGGATTCCATCCCCTCGATTGCCGACAAGACCCGGGGAATGACCGCGCTCGACGGGTTCCTGCCGCTCTACTGGGATGCCGACTCCGGAAAGGTGTGGCTAGAAGTCCCGGCCCTGGGAGCGGAACTGATCTACGTCGTGTCCCTCACCACCGGTGTCGGGTCGAACGATATCGGCCTCGATCGCGGGCAGTTGGGCGGTGAACGCATCGTCCGATTCGAGCGGGTCGGCCCCCGGGTCTTCCTGGTACAGCCCAACTATGCCTTTCGGGCTGAGTCGGACAATGTGGACGAACGGCTGGCCGTGGAGGAGGCGTTCGCCACCAGCACCTTGTGGGGGTTTTCCGTGGCTGCCGAAACCGACGGACGGGTCCTGATCGACGCCAGCGACTTCGTCCTGCGGGATGCGCACGGGGTGAGCGGTGCGCTCGACCGCAACGGGCAGGGTCGCTTCGAACTGGACCGAGACCGGAGCGCCGTGTACCTGCCGCGGACCAACGCGTTTCCCCGGAACAGCGAGATTGAAGTGAGTCTCACCTTCACCGGGACCGAACCGGGTCGGGAGGTTCGGAGCGTGACGCCCATGGCGGAAGCGATCACCGTGCGGCAGCGGCACTCGTTCATCGCCCTCCCCGAACCAGGCTACACACCACGCCCCAACGACCCCCGGGCGGGCTACTTCGGTGTAAGCTATCTCGACTATGCGGCGCCCATTGGCCAGCCGATGAGGCGACGCCTCATCGCCCGCCACCGGCTCCACAAACAGGACCCCACAGCGGACGTCAGCCCGGCGGTAGAGCCCATCGTCTACTACCTCGATCGGGGAACGCCCGAGCCGGTGCGCTCCGCCTTGCTCGACGGCGCCCGCTGGTGGAACGAGGCGTTCGAGGCCATCGGGTTTCAGGATGCTTTCCGGGTGGAAATGCTCCCCGAAGGGGCCGACCCGATGGACGTGCGCTACAACGTCATCCAGTGGGTTCATCGGTCGACGCGCGGCTGGAGCTACGGGTCCTCCGTGTGGGATCCCCGTACCGGGGAGATCATCAAGGGACACGTGTCGCTCGGGTCCCTCCGCGTGCGCCACGATTACCTCCTGGCGACGGGATTGCTGTCGCCGTTCGTCAGCGGTGACGAAGCGGCACCCGAACTGATCGAAATGGCACTCGCCCGATTGCGCCAACTGGCGGCCCACGAAGTGGGGCACACCCTCGGCTTGGCCCACAACTTCCTAGCCTCGACCCTTGATCGCGCCTCTGTCATGGACTATCCCCATCCGTTGGTGACGATCGCCCCTGACGGCACACTCGACCTGAGTGACGCCTACGACGTCGGGCTTGGCGCCTGGGACCTCGCCGCCATCGCCTACGGCTATCAGGATTTTCCCCACGATATCGACGAGGTGGCCGCGCTCCAGGCGGTGATCGACAGCGCCCGCCGCAACGGCCTGGAGTTCATCACCGATCAGGACGCCAGGCCCATGGGCGCGGCCCATCCTGGCGGCAATCTGTGGGACAACGGAACCGACGCCGCACAGGAACTCGAGCGGGTCATGGCCGTCCGCCGTCTGGCGCTCGACCGGTTCGGCGCCGCCGCCATTCGGACCGGCGCGCCGTGGGCCACGCTGGAAGAGGTTCTGGTTCCGCTCTACCTCCATCACCGGTTCCAGGTGGACGCCGCCGCGAAACTCATCGGCGGGAGCCGCTACGTCTATTCCGTGAGGGGGGACGGCGTGCCACCGGTGACCGCCGTGCCGGCCGCCGAGCAGTGGCGGGCCGTGCGCGCGCTGCTGGCCACGATCACACCCGATGCCCTGGCACTCCCCGCCAGCGCCCTAGAGTCGATCCCGCCCAGGCCCTATACCTACCCATCTCACCGCGAGTTGTTCCGCCGCTATACCGGCGTCACCTTCGATGCCGTCGCTCCTGCTGCGGCAGCGTCACGCCACACCGTGCGGGCGCTGCTACAACCCAACCGCGCAGCCCGTGTCGTAGAACAGCACGCCCTCCACTCCGCGCTGCCGGGTTTCGGGGCCGTGGTGGATTCGATCCTGCGCCACTCGTTCCCGGCCCGCCGGGCCGGGGACGGGTATCACGCGGCACTTGAACGCGCCGTGGAACGGGTGGTCGCCGAGGAATTGATGCGGCTGAGTGCCGAGGCTGGCATGCCCCAGGTGCGGGCGATCGTGGTGCAGAAACTCGAGCTCCTCCAGGAACTGGCCAGCGAACGCCGGGCCACCAGAAACCCGGACGATCAAGCACACTTCGGATTGCTGGAAGCGGATATCAGCCGTTTCCTCAACCGCGATGTCGACGACGTGCCGGGCCCGGACACGCCGGACTTGCC
>SMVY01000114.1 GCA_004357415.1 Gemmatimonadota bacterium | reverse complement strand
GGTCTTGAGAAACCGCACCTGCTCGATCCAGGGGATGGACTCGACCAGGACGCCGGCCAGCTCGTCCTCCGCGGCGGGAGCCACCGGTCCGACGACCCCGTCGGCCACGGCGGCCTGGGCGGCCCGCACCACCTCCGGGTGGGCGTAGCCCAGGGTCACCGCCCCCAATCCCATCACGTAGTCGAGATAATCCCTTCCGGCCGTATCCCACACTCGAGCGCCCCGCGCCTTGACCATCGTGCCGGGGAACGATCCCGGATCCATGGTGCCGAGAAACGCCGAGGGTCGCTTGGATCCGGTGGACGTGCCGCCGGGGATATGGGGCGAGGTCATGGCAGCCTGCTCAGTGCAATTCCAGGGTGCCGAAGGTGTCCGGCTGTTGCCGGTCGCCCCGGAGCCATACCCACCCACCGCCGCCGCTCCACACCAGTTGGCCGGCCCGTCGTTGCCGTCCCGGCCGGGCCTCGTTGACCAGGAGGTCGAATCCGATTCGATCTCCCTGGACCACCTCATCCCACCAGGAAGGCGTCAGGGACAGCACGACGACGTAGCCCGTGTCGGAGCGGCGCCAGCGGCCGTGGACGACGCCTTCGCCCGAGATCTTCCGGACGGTGACCCCGTCGGTATCCGGGTTGGGCACGGCAACGACCCCGAACACGGCGCCGTCTTCCGGCTGCTGGAGATAGACCTGCACGCCGTCGCAGTGGATATCGTCCGGTTCGTTGTCCAGCATCAGCGGCAGTGCATCGGGAGCCCGAAAAAATACGTCGTGCTTGTGCACCTCCACCGCCAGATAGAATCCGTCGTGATCCCACCCAGGAAATGCCTGGACGGAAAATTCGTCGGGCCCGGCGTAATCGTGCTCCGCCCGGCGATACTGGTCCGCGTGATCGAGGTGCAACGGGCTGATGTCGCCGAACCCGGCCAGACCGTTCTCGATGTCTGGGGGGACTGACCGCCACGACGCGGTGGCCTGCACGACCATCGGACGATCGCGCGTTACCAGTGGTTGGTGTTCCGCGCGGGCGGAACGCAATCCGCCCAGAGTGAGTCGCCGCTCCCCGCCGTCATCGAAGACCCAGCCTTCGGTAACGGCCCGGTGCATTGCCATCCCGTCACCTACCCGGACATGGATCGTGTCCCCACTAACCTCAGTGAGTTCGACGTCGTCGTGCCACCCCACCAGCGCCGTGCACCGGACATGGCGACCGCTCGCCCGCACCAGAAGGAACTCCCTCGACTTCCCTTCCGTCGGCAGCCCGGGGCCCCGCATGCGCCACAGGGTGCCGCCATCGAATTGGACGGACAGCACCGGCTCTCCGTGGCGAACCAGAACCTTGACGGGCCCCGGTTCATTAGGCTCGAAGCGCTGGTGATCTTTGGTGCCCGGGTGGTCGAGCGGCGCCGCAGCCCACGAGCCGGGTGAGGTCACCTCGATGTCGCCGTGGAAGTGCCAGGGGATTTCGAGGAGGTGGTCGTCTTCGGCATCCGATTCGACGACATCCACCAGGTGATTGTGCCCGGCGACCACCGTGCGCCGCACACCGGCAAAGGACGCTCGGATCCAGCCGAAGGCGCCGTTGGTATCGAACGCCAGGCACTGTGCCGGGCCCGGGACCTGTGACCGGCCGTCGACCAGCGGCGCGTTGTGGGCGATGGTGGACCGGTAGTAGGACAGATCGGACGCGACGTAGGACCCGGTCCCGGGATCAGGCAGCCAGTGCACACCGGCGGAGTGGAGCGTGAGGTTGAGCCGGTCGGGATGCCCGTGTCCGCCTACCGCTCCGGGAGCCCCGCACTCCATGCTCAGGTAACGGTCGTCCGACCGAAGCAGGGCCAGTCCGTGCGATTCGAGAAACACGCTCTGGCCGACGTGTTCGTCTTCCTCTGCCGGCAAGGCAGGCAGCATCTCCAACAGCGCGCGCCATGACAAGTCGCTTCGGGTCCGCGGTTCGTGTGTTGCTGGCCCCACCTCGTACAGATAGCTGTCGAACAGTTCGGCTTTTCCCGCCGGGTGGCGGTGAAGGGCCGTCAGCCAGGCGCTCAGTCCCGGCGGCGCGCCTGCCGGCACGCGCTCCGATCGCGCCAGACCGATTTCACACGATTCGAGAAACATCGGTTGTGACAGCGCCACTCCGTAGCGGGCATCTTTTCGCGCCGGAAAGGTCAAATCGGGAAGTGCCGTTTCCCGGGCGGCGAGGAGGGCTCGGCGGATCGGTTCGGTGAGGTCGGGCTCCATGAAAATGTCGACGCCGGCAAGGCGAGCCCACCCCGCGCCGCGCAGCAGCCCCTGGAGCGCAAAGAAGTGGTAGTTCTCACCTTCGTACCACAGCCCCTCAGCGCCGAAGCCGTGCAGCAGGTGGGCGATCAGTCCGGTGGTACCCTCGATGCACCGGTGGGCCAGTTCCTCGTCCTCGAACCACACGGCGATACTCAACAGTGCAGCGTTGTTCCAGGTTTGCCGGTTGGATAACCGCTCGTCGTACTCTCCGATGATGGTTGCCGCCTGGTCGGCGATGGTCGAGACGGCATCGTTGGCGGCTTGGTCGAGTTTGCCGGCCTCAGCCAGCAGAAAACCGGCAGCCATCAGATTCTCCAACCAGATCGACTCTAGGTAGGTCGAAAAGAACACCCGGGCCGGACCGAGGACGTTGTCGACGTTGGGGAACCCGGCGTAGTGCTCACCGTACCAGGTGAGAATGTCGCCGGCCCGCGCCCGGGCTGTGTCGTCGTCGGTGAGGACGGCGAGGGCGGCCAGCTCTCCCGCCCGCTCGGCAAGCCACAGATGTTGCCACCGAGCCCAGGCGCTGTGGTGCCGGTCTCCGGACCAGGATTGGTTGCAGGTGGGACAGCGGTGGTCCCGAGGGCTCCATGGATCGAATATCAGCGCCGTGGCATCGTCGGGACAGATACCACCGTCGACCGAGAGCATCGCCTTGGCGACCGGCATGGGTGGCGCTTCCTCCAGGAGGCGTGCCAAACGACGCTCCATGGCGGTCACCCCCCCGGCCAGATCGGCCGCACCGGGCATTTCGGTGCGGCGGTGCGACAGCTCGTCCGCCGTCAGCACTGGTGCACTCCGACAGCTTCCAGGTGCAGGGGAAGCACCGTGGCGCCGGCGTTGATCGCGGCTCGCTTGACCGCCTGAGGATCGCCACCGGCCACGAAGACCATACAGCCGCCGCCTCCGGCCCCGACGGCTTTCCCGCCAAGCGCCCCGGCCGCTGCCGCGTCCGCCTCGACCTGACGCATGGCGTCGGTTTGCATGCCATCGTCCAGGGTCATTTGGCACTCCCAGTTGCGGGCCACCAGGTGCCCGATGTGCTCGAGGTCCCCCTCGGGCAGCGCCTGCGCCATGCGCCGGGCGATATCCTTCATTTCGCTGAGAGCCCGAACGACCCGGTCGACCCCCTCGGTGTAGGCGTTCATGACCCGGGTGATGGTGTCGCTGGATGCCCGTGATTCTCCCAGGTAACAAAGCACCAAGTGGTCCTCCAGCCGGGCGCGGACGTTGGCCGGAACGGAGATCGCCGTGGTCTCGACCCGGTCAGCGGAAAAATCGAAGAGGTTGAAACCACCCAGGGCGGCGGCGTACTGATCCTGGCGGCCTCCGGCCAGGCCGCAGTCGCCGACCTCGAGTTGCCATCCGAGCCTGGCGGCTTCTTCCGGGGCGATGTCGTGGCCCTGCAGTAGCTGACAGGCGAAGGCCAGCGCGGTTCCCAGCGCACCTGACGCCCCGAGGCCCGAGCCCAGCGGCGCGGCGGTGCGGGTGCGCAGCTCGACGCCCCCTTCGGGCACGAACCGCATCACGGCGGCCTGGAGCAGTGCCAGGACGCCGGTCGGTGCCAGGTCACTCACGGAGGCTACTTCCAGAGTCTCGTCGATGTCCTCGGCGTGGAGGAGAATACCGGAAGGCCGGCGGCTGACTTCCACGCGGACGTGCCGGTCGATGGCTGCGTTGATGACCAGGCCCCCTTCCCGGTCTACGAACGGCGGCACGTCGGTCCAGCCTCCGGCAAAATCCAGCCGGACTGGCGCTTCGACACACACACGGTCACTCACGATGCGATCCACTGTTCATAGGTGAAGCGTCCCACCGGCTGAGAGTCGGTAATTCTCCGCGAAGATCCATGACGACGTGGCGCACGCGACGGTTCCGGCCCGACACCCCTCGCGCATGATAAAGGAACACGACGGGAGCGCTGACTCGCAGCAGTTCCTGCGCCTCGGCGGGGGACGATGGTGCCTCGACGCCGGTGAGTTCAATCAACGGCCGCAGGAAGCCAAGCGCCAGATCGCCGGGGATGCCCATGACGGCCACGTCGAACTCGTGTGCTGGGCTGTATACCCGATCGAGGAACGCTCCCAGTTCGAGCTGACGAATGGATACGCGGAAGCCGACGGCGGCGAGCTGGGCCTGAATCATCTGCTCGAGTGGGGCTTCCCCGCTGCCCACCGTCAACAACTCGAGGGCCACCGAGCGACCGTCGAGGAGGGCGCGGGCCGAATCGGGGTCGTGCACGCCGGGGGACGGCGGCAGCCGACCCGGGACGCCCTCCGGAACCGCATCCCAAGTGGGCTCACCGAAGCCGAACAGATAGCCATCAACGATCTGCCGCCGATCGAGAGCCAGGGATACGGCTCGCCGGATCGATGGATCGTCCAACGGGGGCCGGCGGGTATTGAACACCATGCCGTAGGTGAACAACAACGGGTAGTCGACCACCTCGAGGCGGGCGTCGCGGCGCACGAACTCGGCGTGGGCCGGTGAGATCCCGGCGAAGTCGAGTTCTCCCGCGGTGAGCGCCGCCAGCTTGGTGGTCGGCTCGTCGACCACCACGACGATGAAGCGGTCCATCGCCGGCGGCCCGCCGAGGGCCTCCGGAAAGTCCGGCTTGGCCTGGAAGATCCAGCGCCGGTTGGGTTCGTGGGCGATGAACCGGAACGGCCCGTTACCTATTGGGTGTCGATTCCACGGCGCCTGCCGCAGATCTTCCAACCGCACATCGGAGAAGTGGTGCGCCGGGAGTATGGCAAGGTCGGTGAACACGTCGGGAACGGCGTACAGCGGGTGATCGAACGTGACCGTGACGGTGCTGTCGCTACCGACCTCTATCTTGGTGACGCTCGCCAGGTCTGACCATCGCGGGTAGCCGGCGAGCGGGTCGCGGGCGGCGTTCAACGTCCAGGCGACGTCAATGGCCGTGGTCGGCGTGCCGTCGTCCCACAGTAGAGGAGCGTAGATGGTGAACGTGAGCGCTCGGTGGTCGTCCGACCATTGCCAGCTCGACGCCAGATACGGCTGCAGCGAAAGGTCGGCATCGTACCGTACCAGCGTGGTGAGCAGGGCGTACCGCTGCACCTGTTTGGCGAGCGGATGCACGGTGACGAGTGGGTTCATGCTCTGGAGGTCGGCACCGGAGGCAAACAGGATGGTGTTGCCCCGTTCGGGAGCCTCCGAGCACGCCACCGCGCCCGCCAGCAGGACCATCGTGCAGAATCGCAGCATGGACACGGAAGATACAGCGTCCCTGGCGTCCTCCACTATCTGCCGCAACATTGCGCCATGATCCGCTTCCTGAGCCGCCGGCTCCTGGTCGGTGCCCTTGTGGTGCTGGGCGTGGTGTCGCTCACCTTCCTCCTGCTGCACCTGGCTCCCGGCGACCCGGTGGTCCGCCTGCTGGGCCCCACGGCTACCGGGGAACAAATCGAAGCCCAGCGACGGGCCCTGGGGTTGGATCAGCCGCTGGTGGTGCAGTACGCGCGTTGGCTGGCGGCTTTCGCGTCCGGCAACTGGGGGGTCAGCATTGCCACCGGCCGTGAGGTGCGCTGGATGATCGGACACGCCTGGCCGGCCACCGTGCTGCTGGTTGGCCTGTCGCTCGTGCTCAGCTACCTGTTCGGCATTCTGGTGGGCACGATACAGGCGGTGCGAACAGGGACCAAGCTGGACACGGCCCTCTCGATCTCAACGGTCACCCTGTTCGCCGTCCCCGGCTACTGGCTGGGATTGATGCTGATCATGGTATTCACCTATTGGCTCAAGGTCCTCCCGGCCTTCGGCGCCTCGGGGTTGGACGCCGACTTCCTCACCGGCTGGGACCGTCTGGTGGATCGCGTTCGACACCTCATCCTCCCGGTTACCACCCTGGTGTTGATCGGGTTCGGCGGGACGGCCCGGTTCGTTCGCGGCACCATGGCCGACGCGCTGGCGGAGCCGCACATCGTGGTTGCCCGGGCCCGGGGACTGGCCGAACGTCGCGTGCTGTTGCGTCACGCGCTCCGCAATGCCTCGATCCCGCTGATCACCCTGTTGGGATTATCCCTGCCGGCGCTGTTCTCAGGGGCCGTGTTCATAGAGACCGTGTTCGCCTGGCCGGGGGTCGGCCGGGTGCTGGTAGGGGCGGTGCAGGCGAGAGACTATCCGGTGGTCATGGCGGCGACGGTGATCAGCGCGGCCCTCGTGGTGCTGGGTAACCTCCTGGCCGACTTGGCCGTTGCCTGGGCCGACCCGCGCGTGCGAGACTCCAATGACTGACGTCCGACACGTCATCGATCGCAGGATGTTTGTCGCTGCTGCAGTGCTCGCCATTGTGGCGGTCCTGGCGATCCTGGCGCCGTGGTTCTCGACCGGCGACCCGCTGATCCAGGGCGACGTGGTGGCCACGCGCTTCCTGGCACCGCTCACCACCGACCCGTCGGGACAGTTTCACCTGCTTGGTACCGACCGGTTCGGGCGCGACGTGTGGACCAGGTTGTTATACGGCGCCCGCGTGTCGCTCGGCGTCGGCATCCTGGCCATGAGCATCTCGGTGGTGCTCGGCACACTCGTGGGCGCCGCCGCCGGCATGGGGTCGGGTGTCGTGCGCGACGCATTGCTGGGCGTGACCGACTTTGCGCTGGCGCTGCCGCGGGTGGTGCTGCTCCTGCTGCTGGCTTCCCTGTGGCAGCCGAGTGCCATGCTGGTGATCGTGGTCCTGGGAATCACCGGTTGGATGTCGATCGCCCGGTTGGTGTACTCCCAGGTGCGGAGCCTGCGTTCCCGCCCGTTTGTCGAAGCCGCCTCGGCCCTGGGGACGACGCGACTGGCGGTGTTGCTGCGCCACGTGATCCCCAACGCGCTGACGCCGGTGGTGGTGGCGGCCACTCTGGGAGTGGGTAACACTATCCTGCTCGAGGCTGGGCTCAGTTTTCTCGGGCTGGGGGTGCAGCCACCGACACCATCGTGGGGCAGCATGATCGCGTCGGGGCGTGACACGCTGGTGAACGCGCCGTGGGTGGCGATCGTCCCCGGCGTGGCACTGGTCCTGGTGGTCGTGGCGCTGACGCAGGTCGGGGACGCCCTGCAAGCGCGGATGGACGTCGGTAGAGGTTGACGGCCGGTGCCCGGCGCAGAGCAACGGGCGCCCTGCCGCCAGGGGTATGTCAGGCGGTGAGACTGAGTTCCCGGGCCACGTCTTCAGGGAGTGTCTCTCCCGGCCGCCAGCCCGAGGTTTCCAGGCGGGCCATCAGGTCGAGCATCTCGGTTCGGTTTTCGTGCGCCGTGAGCAGCACGAGGTCGCCGACTCGGGCCCATTCCAGAGCCGCTCTCACGCCGGCGAGCTCGGACTCGGCCCGGATGATGGCCTCGGGAGGCGCTCCGGCGGCGGCCAGTTCGCGCTCTATCATGGCAGGCACTACGCCCAATTCGCGACCGCGGAGATATTTGGGCATCTCCTTCACCACCACGCAATCGGGTGCCATGCTCCACACGGCACGCGCCAAGTCCAGAATCGAATCGTCGTCGCGGTCTCCGGCCTGGCCAACGAGGAACAGCCGGCGGGCGGCGGGCATGGCCCGGGCCATTTCTCCCAAAGCACGTACGCCGTGTGGGTTGTGGGCAAAATCGACGATCACCGTGGCGCCACCCAAATCGAAGACGTTGAGGCGACCGGGATTGTCCCGGCGCGAGGGACGGAACCGTTCGAGAGCCCGGGCGATGGCATCGTCAGCGATCTCCAGGGCCCCGGCCGCCCCGACCACGCCGAGCACATTGCTGATGTTGTAGCGGGCGGTGCCGCGCATGGTTATGGGGATGCGGTCCACGGGAAGGACCGCCACCCGTTGGTCCCCGCGATACCTGACGACGTTGCCGTCTTCCAGCACCACCGCTTCCCCCCCCGCCGCCCGGTGCGCGGCAATGAACGGGGTGCTGCCGTGGAGCGAGTACCAGATCACCGGCGCGGTGACGTGCCGCCCGCCCTCCACCAACAGCGCGTCATCGGCATTGAGCACCACTCGGCCCTCGGCGGGAACGACCCGGGTCACGATCAACTTGACCTGGGCCAGTCCTTCGAGCGTCGCCACGCCGAACTCACCGAGATGATCCTCGGCCACGTTGGTGATCAGCGCGACGTCGGCCCGGGGGAGCGCCAGTCCCCGGCGGAGCATGCCGCCGCGGGCTGTCTCCAGGATGGCCAGATCGACCTCGCTGCGGCGGAGCACAGTGCGGGCGCCTCCCGGTCCTGAATAGTCTCCGGCCTCCACCAGTTCGGCACCCACCCGGATCCCGTCAGTACTGGTCGTTCCGGGCCGGAATCCCGCGGCACCGGCGATGGCGGACAACAGTCGCACGGAGGTGGTCTTGCCGTTGCACCCGGTGACCAGAACGGTGGGAACGTCGTGGATCTCGTCCCAGTCGATGGTGTCGGGATTGGGGACCCGGTCGACGGGCCAGGTGTGGCAGCCCTGTCCCAGGCCGACGGACACGAGGTCGTCGTCCGACAGAAAGGTGACGTGGTGGCTGGCGCTGGCTTGTTGCAGGGCGATGGTCGACGGCCGGCGCTCCCCGGCGATGGTTGCCCGCAATCTGTCCCCGGCGGAGTCGAACCCTTCCGGTTCCTCTCCGGTCAGGGAGGCGGCGGCGACAGACCAGGCCCATTCGTTGAGTTCGGTGGCGGCATACAGGGCGTCGATCGGGGCGCTCATCACCAGGCTGGCGCCACCGGGCACGCGGCGGACCCGCAGGTCCTCGCTGGTCCAGCCGACGGCGTCGAGCATGCGCCGGCCCTCCTCCCGCCATCGCTCGACGATGGCGTCGGCCGAGTCGTCGGGGATGGCGACGTCGATGACCGCTCCGGGCCTGTCCCACACTATGTTGGGTCCGGTCAACCGTCGGGAATCCTGCAGGGCAGTCGTCATGGCCGGACACCAGGCTGGGCTGAGCCCTCCTAGTCGTCCTCTTCCCGGGCCAGGCGTACGCCCCGTTCGTCCCGTATCAGGCTGTCCCAAGTGCCCAGCTCGGGCACCTTGGGGACGTCGAGCGGTGGCGCGGTGGCCGCGTCGCGCGACGGCGTCTCGGCCAGATCGGGACTGAAGTGGGTGATCTGATCCCAGGTCCGGCTGATGGCGTCGCCGAAGATGAGGACCAGGTCACCGGGGTGTGCCATGCTGAGTGCGCGATTGACCGAGGCGACTTCGTCGGGAATGATCTCGATGGCGGCGGGATCGACACCGCCGTCGACCAGCGCCTGGTGCTGCAGCCTGGGCACTTCGTCCCCGTCGCGCCCTCTGAGCCGGTCATCGCGGCGGCAAATGTAGTGATCGAAGTGGCCGGCGCAGGCAGCGGCGATATCCCGGATGTCCTCGTCACGCCGGTCACCCGGGGCGGCGATGACCACGATCTTACGGCCGTCGGCTTCCAGTTTGTCGGCCAGCTGGACCATGGCCTGGATGGCCGGAGCGTTGTGACCGTAGTCGAGGATGACCTTGAACGGGTGCTCGTTGAAGAAATTTCCCCGGCCGGGAGCTTGGAAGAACGTGGTATCGAATGACTGAAGCCCGTGGCGGATGTCCTCCAGCTTGACGCCCATGCTGTAGGCGATGGCCGCGGCGAACATGGCGTTCTGGACGTTGTGCATCGCCCGGCCTTCGACGGTGGCGGGGATGAGATGGGTCCACAGGAGCGGGATGTGGTTGCCCTTGTCGTAAATGGTGATCATGTGTCCGTTCATACCGACTTCGAGCACCACGCCCCGGCCACCGGCGCGAATGTGCTCGCGGACCAGAGGGTGCTCGGAGCTCATCGTCACGTAGCAGACGTGTTCGGCCTCGGAGTAGTCGGCCATACGCAGACACAGGGGATCGTCCGCGTTGAGCACCACCGTATTCCGTGC
>SMVY01000113.1 GCA_004357415.1 Gemmatimonadota bacterium | reverse complement strand
GTGGTCGTGGTAGGCAGCCCCCGAGTGGCCGCGTTGCTCGCCCGAGTGCGGCCTCCGGAGTCCGCGGTACACTTGGTGGCGGTGGGACCGACCACGGGAGATGCGGCCCGGGAGAGCGGCTGGGCCCCGTCTGCGGTGGCCGACGAGCCGTCGACTCCGTGGGTAGCCGATGCCGTGCAGGTGGCGATCGATGAATGACCTGCTGCTCCGGGCTTGCCGGCGAGAAGTCGTCCCGCGCCCTCCCGTGTGGCTGATGCGCCAGGCCGGGCGCTACCTCCCCGAGTACCGCGCCATCCGTGCCCGACACCAGTTCCTCGAAATGGTCACCACCCCCGAGCTCGCCGCCGAGGTGACGGTGCAGCCGGTGCGCCGCCTGGGTGTCGACGCCGCCATCGTGTTCAGCGATATCCTGATCCTTCCCCAGGCGATGGGGATGGAGCTGGTGTTCGAGGACGGGGTGGGTCCGAGATTCCGGGAGCCTCTGCGTGACGAGGCCCCACTCGAGCGGCTGCGGGACCCCGACCCGGTACGCGATCTGGGCTTCGTGCTGGAGGCCATTCAGCGGTCTCGCGAGATCCTGGCCCACGAAGTCCCCGTCGTGGGGTTCGCCGGGGCGCCATGGACTCTCGCGAGCTATATGATCGAAGGCGGCGGCTCCAAACAATTTACCCACGCCAAGCGGGCGCTGATGCAGTCCCCGGAGTGGGCCCACGCGCTGTTGGACCGGTTGGCGACCGGCGTCGGGGCGTTGCTCAAGGCACAGGTCGAAGCCGGTGCGGAGGTGGTGCAGATATTCGATTCCTGGGCTGGGGTGTTGAGTCCGTCGGACTACCGGACGTTCGGGCTGCCGTACTTGGCCAAGAGCGTACGAATAGCGGCCACCGCCGGCGCTCCGGTCATAGTGTTTGCGCTGGGGGCTGGGTGGGCCCTCGAGGAGCTGGCTCGCGATACCGGCGCTGACGTCATCGGTATCGACTGGCACACGGAGGCCGCCAGTGCCCGGAGGCGACTCGACGGCGAGAATGTGGCACTGCAGGGAAACTTCGATCCCTCATGGCTTTACGCTCCGGTGCCGGTAATCGAATCCCGGGTGCGTACCATGCTCGAGGCCTTCGGCTCCAGGGGCTATATAGCCAACCTGGGGCATGGGATTCTGCCCGACGTTCCGGTCGAACACGCGCGGGCGTTTGTCGATGCGGTGAAAGCGGTGGGTGGGAATTAGGGAACGGACGGCGGCCGGCTGGTATCGACCTCATCCGGCGGTTTCGGCACCGCAATCCCAAAAAGCTCACTGGTAATGCGAGCATACTCGTCGGCCCGGCCATTGGCGGCCTCCGTCCGCAGGCGCTGAGACGGGGCTGCCAGAATGGTGTTCACCAGGGATCGGGACAGGGCCTCGATCTCTTCCCGGAGTTCCGCGGGAACATGCGGCAATCTGGCAGTGAACTTGGCCATCTCACTTCGCCGCGCACCTTCCGCCTTCCGCCGGATCGCATCCAGGACCGGAAGCACACCGTTGCCATGACCCTCGGCACGGTAGCGGCGCGTCTCGTCCTCGACGATCGCCTCCACCGCGGGAATCTCTCCGCGCCGATGATCGACGGAGTTCTCCAAGCTGCGTTGAATATCGTCCATGTCGATGAGGTGGATCGCGGCAATGGTGCGGACATCGGGATGCACGTTGCGGGGAATGCCGAGGTCGACGATGACGAGGGGGGTCCGCGGCTCATGGCGAACGGCCGCAACCACCTGGGGAGTGATGAGCGGCTGTGAGGCACTCGTCGCGCAGATGACGATATCCGAATCCGCCAGCACATCCTCGAGGGCCTCGAATCCCACGCTCCGCTCGTTACCTGCCACCAGTCGTTGGCCCTGTTCCGGCCGGCGGCTGACGACGGTAATGGCCCCGGCGTCGCGCGATCGCAGGACGGTGATCGCTTTCCGGGCCATGCGCCCGGCGCCTACTACCGTGGCCCGCTGTCCTGTGAGAGCACCAAGCGTCTCGCACGCAAGGTTGACCCAGACGGATCCGACGCTGGCGGGGTGTTTGCCGATGGCGGTCTCGGTGCGGGCGCGCTTGCCCGCTCGCAGCGCCGTCCGGAACACACGATCGAGGACCGCACCGCTCGCCCCGGCCCCGGCAGCGAGTCGTATGGCTTCCGATACCTGCCCCAGGATCTCCGATTCTCCGATGACCATCGACTCCAACCCCGCGGCGACTCGCGCCAGGTGGCGCACGGCCCCGTCGCCATCGGTCTGCACCTCGTAGCGGCGGATGATGTCGCGGTCCACCCCGAGTGATTCGGCCAGAAACCCACGTCCCGCGGCCGCCGCCACCGCGGGCGACTCAGCGGTCAGGTACAATTCGGTTCGGTTGCAGGTGGACAAGATGGCTATTTCCTGCAGGTTTCCGTTACCCGGACGTCGTCGAGTGGCGCCCACCTCCAATGCGTTGACGAGCTGGTCGTGCGAGAACGCCAGTCGCTCCCGCTGGGAGAGAGGGGTGTGGTGATGACTGATGCTCAGGCAGTGAACGGCCATGATGATGTCACTCGGATCGAGATACTGGTCCGGTCGCAGGCGCATAACGGAACGTCAAACATCCCGGGATAGGACCTGGGCAATAGTAGCTCAGGATTTCGAGTTTGGCGATACGCTGCTCGTCCGTACGAATGAAATACACCAGTCCCTTGGGTTCGAGCAAGTGTGACGCCATGCCGTAGCGATACCACTTGCCGATCGTCACAGCGCCGTTGGAGTCCACAACGGTCTCTGGCTCACCAGCCGAGTCGAACGGCGCCGAGCCGGTGGCGGACATGGCACCACGAGCCCGAATCTGGTAACGTCGGAAGGCCAGGTCCCAGCCCGCCGTGTCGGGAGGGATGAGAGACCGGCCGTAATCGAGATCGACGTACTGCCACAAGTCAGGATCTGCCGTATCGATGGTCACGGTATCCGGCAGCCCGGGCAGGGTCAGGCCACCAAGCCGGGGAGGATGGAGCAGAAAGGTCGCGATCTCCCGGCGGCTGAGCGACGTGCCAACCACGTAGCCAAGGACACCGACGAACAGGACACAACCAATCACCAGGGGGATGGGGATGGTGGGCAGGATTGGGCGTTGGTTCATCGATACCAAGTTCGGTTTCCGGGCGCCGCGGGTAGTCGTGGCCCGGCGGTCTCGTCTCGACGGCAGGGAATGGACCCGAGCTATCATGCCACCGCCAACCCGTGAGGCGCAATGACAGGCACAGCAAGACAGTATGTGCGTTTTCTGTTTCTCAAGCTCGAGTCCGCGTGGCGCAGGCTCGAAGCGGACGAGCAAGCCCGTCAGAAAGTACAGTTCGCCACGACGCTACTGAGTTTTCGCGCCAAGTTGCTCCTGCGTACCTATAGCCTGTCGGGCACCCGGGGCGATGCCGATCTGCTCCTGTGGCAGGTCAGCGATGACCTGGAGGTGTTCCAGGAGGTGCAGACGGCGGTGTTCTCCACCGACCTCGCCGGTTATCTGTCCATTCCCCACAGTTATGTGGGGATGACACGGAAATCCATATACCAGTTTCCCGACCGGGCCGGCGAGGCAGACAGCATCGTGGTGAAGCCACAGGACTCACGATTCCTGTTCGTCTACCCGTTCGTGAAGACCCGGGCCTGGTACGCCCTACCACACGAAGAGCGCCAGGCGATGATGCAGGAGCACGTCACCATCGGCCGGGCGCACCCGGATGTGCGATTGAACACGATCTACTCCTACGGGCTGGACGATCAAGAGTTCGTGCTCGCGTTCGAATCCGATGATCCCGGCGATTTTCTCGATCTGGTCATGGAACTGCGAGAGACCAAGGCCTCGGCTTACACGCAGCGGGACGTTCCGATATTCACCTGTCTGCAGATGTCCCTGTGGCAGGCGCTCGACGCCATGGGCGGACGCTCGGCCGCCACCCTCGCCGAGGTGGTAGACCAAGCCGGCTTCACGGACGTGGCCGGCGTTGGTGATCTGGACGGCTCCGGTGGGCTGCGCGTCTACTGCGGCCGGGAGGCAATTGCGCTGTTCAAGGTCGGGGAGCGGGTGTTCGCCGTGGCCGATAGTTGTACCCACGGCCGTGCGTCACTGAGTGAAGGGACCGTCCTGGCCGATGGATGCACGCTGCAGTGCCCGTGGCACGAGGGGCGGTTCGATCTCGAGAGCGGGCGACCGTGTGGCGGACCGGCCCGGGTGCCGATCAAGACGTTCGAGGTAAAAATCGAAGCGGGACGGGTCCTTGTCCGTTCATGAGGCGCCGTTCGGGGTGTTGCTCGTCGCCTACGGTGCTCCTTCCACGGTCGACGACGTCGAACCGTATTTGCTCGACGTTCGCGGAGGCCGGCCAACGTCCCCCGAAATGGTGACGGCCTTCCAACAGCGTTATCAGGCTATAGGAGGTGGCTCTCCGCTCCTCGAACGCACCACCGAACAGGCTGCCGCCCTGGCCAGCGCTCTGGGAGGCACCGTGCCCGTGTATCTGGGGATGCGACACTGGCATCCCTACATTCGCGACGTGTTCCGACAGATACACGCCGACCGCGTCACCCGCGTCGTCGCGCTGGCCCTCGCTCCCCACTTCTCGACCATTAGCGTCGGCGCCTACGTCCAGCGGATCGAAGAGGCCCGGGGTGACATCGCCACCACGATGGTGCGGCAGTGGTTCGATCACCCCGGATTCCTCGACGCGGTCGCCGAACGGGTGCGGGAAGGGCTGGACCGTTTCCCGGCCGGCGTCCGCGATGAGGTCACGATCCTGTTTACCGCGCACAGCCTTCCGGAGCGCATCCTAGCGGATGGCGATCTCTATGAAGAGCAACTGCGGGCCAGTGTAGCCGGAGTGCTCAGTCGGATCGCACCCCGCCACCGGCCCCACCGCTTCGCCTATCAGAGCGCCGGGCAGGCCGGTGGCCCGTGGCTCGGCCCGGATGCAGCCGATGTCATCCAATCGCTGGCCGCCGCCGGCAGTCGGCATCTCCTGGTGTGCCCCATAGGGTTTGTGAGCGACCACTTGGAGGTGCTGTACGACGTCGACATCGAATACCGGCGGCTCGCCGCCGCGTCGGGAATCCAGTTGGAGCGAACGGCCTCCCTCAACGCGAGCCCGTTGTTGATCGAGGCCCTCGCCGCCTTGGTGGAGGAAGCGGCCCGCGCCGAGGGGTGGGCGGCGTGAGGATCGTGGTGGTCGGTGGTGGAGTGGCCGGCTTGTGCGCCGCGTGGCGGGCAAGGGCTCAAGGAGCAGAGGTGGTACTCCTCGAAGCCTCGTCTCGCCTGGGAGGACAGATCCTGACCGAGCACGTGGCGGACTGCCTGCTGGAACATGGCGCCGAGGGCTTCGTGGCGCACAGCCCGGCCCTCCACGAGGTGTGCGGCCGTTTGGGCCTTGCCACCGAGGTCATATCCCAAACCGTCTCGCGGGCACTCGTGGCCGAAGACGGGGTCCTGCGTGAGGTGCCACCAGGAGAGGCGGGCCGACGGCTGGGGATTCAGGCCCGCCCCGCGGATTGGGGCCGAGGACTCCAGAGCCTCCGCCGCGGGATGGGGAGTTTGGTAGCAGCCTTGGCCGCAGCCATCGGGCAAGACCGCATTCGGCTGACGACTCCGGTCGAGGCGGTCGAGCCCGCTGACGGCCGGCCATCAGGGGGGTGGCTCGTGCACTCAGGCGCGGGGACGTCGTTCGAGGCCGATGGCGTGATTGTGGCGCTCCCGGCCACCGCTGCGGGGACGGTGTTCCAGGCGGTCGATCCGGCAGCGGCACACACGCTCCAGAGGCTAGGGACGGTGTCGACACTGTCGGTGACGCTTGTGGTGGACAAGGACCACGTTCGCCATCCGCTCGATGCCACCGGTATCGTGGTGGAGGATACCGCCGCACCGGCGGGGTTGCGGGCGTGCAGCTTCGCCTCGTCGAAGTGGGCCGGTCGGGCTCCCTCGAATCGATGCGTTCTTCGAGCGTTCTATCGACCACCGGCTGGCGGGGTGGGAGACCCGGAGCCGTGGGTGGAACGGACCCAGCACTATCTGGAGCGGATCATCGGCCTGAAAGGAGACGCCCTCTATACCCGGGTGGTATCGTGGCCTACTGCCATCCCCAGGTATGCGTCGGACCACGAAGCGGTCCTGGCGGCGGCCCTGGCACCTTTGCAGCGCCTCGGCCGGGTGGCGCTGGCTGGCGCGTCCGTGGCTCGAAGCGGCCTGGACGGAGCGGTCCGGTCGGGCTACGCCGCCGCCGAGGCCATACTCCAAGCGGGGTCGAGGGCACCCGCCCAATGATGTCTCTTGCGGCCGGCGGCAATGGTCGGAAGATTAAGCCAGTTCACTTCATTCACGGTTGACGGGGGTTTCATGCGCGAGCAGAAGTTTCGGCAGGCCGCCTTCGTCTACCTCCATGTCGGGATACTCTATGAAGGCGCCACGTTTCAGATGTGGCGTCAGGGAATACTGCCGGAACGAATGGGGCCGGGGTGGATCTGGTTGCTGGTCGGCCCGGTAGTAGTCGGTGTCGTATTCTGGGCCCTATGGAAGTGGCACAACGCCTGGGTCGCGCGGGTGGTGTGGTTCATCGCAGCCCTGCGGGTGCCGACGCTCATCGGCGGGACGTTCTTGCCGACCACTGATCAGCTACTCGCTCCGGCGTTCTACGGCACGGCCCTTCTGGTGGTCATGATCAACCTCGCCATGCTGGCCCGGGCAGGGTGGGACTTGTGACCTATCGGACGTATCACCAAGTGACCGGTGAAGACCGGTCGCAGCTTGGCGCTCAGGTGAAAGCCCAGCGCGACCGGGTCACGGAGCGTCTGCAGACGGTGGGCCGAGTGGTAGCCGTCATGAGTGGCAAAGGTGGCGTCGGGAAGAGCTACCTGACCAGTTGGTTGGCTCGAGCGGTGGCGTCTACCAGCCGGGTGGGAGTGCTGGACGCCGATCTCCGGAGCCCTACCGTGGCTCGTCTGCTTGGGGCGCGTGGACCGCTTCGTGTCGGTGAATCAGGGATAGAGCCCAGCATCGCGGCCGACGGCATCGCGGTTTTTTCCACTGATCTACTACTCGATGAAGGACGGCCGTTGCAGTGGCGGTCCTCGGCAGGTGACCCAGCCGTCTGGCGTGGCCTCCTGGAGATTGGAGCCTTGCGTGAATTCCTGAGTGACGTCGCGTGGGGCTCGCTCGACCTGCTGCTGGTAGACCTGCCCCCCGGGACCGACGGCGTGACGGATCTGTACGACCTGGTACCGTCGCTCGCCGGTATCATCGCGGTCACCATTCCCAGCGATGAAGCTCGGCGCTCGGTCGCCCGTTCGTTGCGGGCGGCGCGGGACGCAGACGTGCCGATTCTCGGTGTCATCGAGAACATGAGTGGCTATCGCTGCCCCGGCTGCGCCAGCGTCCAGCCGCTGTTCGATGGTGCGGCAGGTCAGGCATTGGCCGATGAGTTCGGGGTACCTTTGCTTGGCCGCCTGCCCTTCTGTCCCCACGGTGACGGCCCCGGTCAGGAGGCGCTGGCCTCCACGGTCCAGGCGGTTCTCGGGAGGGCCTCGTGAAGTTCTTGTGTATCGACTGCGATGAACAGATGACGTATGAGGACCGGCAAGAGCCCGGTGACGGCACCTTTACCGCCTCATACGTATGCCCGGCCTGTGGCCATCGGATGGCGATGTTGGCCAATCCAATGGAAACTCAGCTGGTGGGGTCTCTGGGCGTCAAGGTGGGTGGCCGGACCCTCGACCAGCAGCCGATGGAGTTGGTGCGGCAAACCCTCGAGGGGCGAGACGATGCCTTTGTTGACGATCCTTCAGGCAGGCCGACGTGGGCCTCGACGAGCGAGGAACGGTTGGCCCGAGTGCCCGGATTCGTCCGAGGCATGGTCAAGAAGATCTATTCCGAGTGGGCCTCCGAGCGCGGAATCCAGGTCATCACGCCGGAGGTGATGGATCAGGCCCGGGTCGATCTCGGCCTGGAGGAGATGTGAGCCCACCTGAGACCGAACGCCGGATTCACGATCTCGTTGTCCGGATTGACAGGACATTGTGTGTCGGCTTCGGCGACTGTATCGGCGAAGGCGCCGCGGCGTTCGTCCTCGATGAGGACGGGATCGCCGTGTTCGCGACGCCGGAGGCCGTGTCTCGGGATGCGTTGCTCCAAGCGTGCGAGTCGTGTCCGGTCGATGCCCTGACGGTAATCGACGCCAGCGGCCACTGTCTCGTGCCATCGTGATACCCACACAGACTTGACAGCGTGCCTATTGGGTTGAATACTCGCGCGTGGGGTAAAGGGATCAGAAAGGTTGTATTTCGCCGTAGTACCGGCGGCAGGGTCCGTCTTGACAAGCCCATCCTGTGCCTGTTGCAGCGAGACAGGTTGTCAATATTGCTGGCCGATCCTCAAACGACCGTCACCCGGTCGCTGGGAGCGCTATGTACCATGAAGTCCTAGTGCCGGTAGATAATTCTGCGTGTTCCGACTGGGCGGTGGACCGGGCCCTGGAGCTGTGCGCCGAGTCGGACGGGCGTATCACCGGGACTCACGTGTACGCGGCCCGGCTTCACGACGTGCGATTCCGTCAGTTGGAGACCGGCCTTCCCGCGCAATTCCAGACCCCTAAAGAGATCAAGCGGCAGCGCAGGATCCATGACAAGCTGATCGAGAAGGGGTTGCAACTGATCTCGGATTCCTTCCTAGATAAGGTGGAAAAACGATGCTCCGTGGCCGGTGTGCCGCTGCGTCGGCAATTACTGGAGGGGATCAATTACGAAGAGTTGATCAACGAGGTGAATCGCGGTGAGGGCCAACTTCCCAGTCTCATCGGATTCGACGCCGACGTTGCGGTCAACTACGATGGCGGTGAGCGGGTCCGATCCGACGTGCGACTGGGAGAGGATGGCCGCATCGTCGGAGAGGACGAAACCCAGGACGAGAAACTCGCCGGGAGCAGTGGCCGCCAATACGATCTCGTGGCCATGGGAGCGCATGGCATCGGCCAACAGCCGCATTCACAACTCGGCGGGGTCGTGGCCCGGGCGGCGCGGAGCATCACCAAGGACATGCTCATCGTCAAGAACGAGCGGCCGTTGCGGTCGGGCAAGATAATGGTGTGCGTCGACGGGTCGTCGTACAGCTACAAGGCCATGCGGGTCGGTCTGGAGCTGGCCCAGACCTACGGTGCCACGCTGTACCTGTGCAGCGCCTTCGATGTGGAATACCACCACGCGGTGTTCAATAACATCAAGGATGTTCTGTCGGTGAAAGCCGGGAAGGTCTTCAAGTTCGAGGAACAGGAGGAACTGCACAACAACATCATCGACAAGGGCCTGCTCAAACTTTGCCAGACCAACATCAAGCGCGCCGAGGTGATGGCGCAGGAGTTCCCCGACGTCGAGGTCCAGAGCCAGATTCTCGTCGGCAAGCCGTTTCAGGTGATCCTGCAGTGGGTGGAAGAGATCGAGCCGACGTTGTTGATAATCGGTCGCCACGGGGGACACCGCATCGAAGGCACCGAGATGGGGTCGCAAACCGAGAACCTCATTCGGATGGCGCTGGCCAACGTGCTAGTGACGGGCATCGAAGGCATCACGCCGGAAGACATCCCCTGGATCGAAGAGGATGGCGAGGCCGGCCTAGAGTGGGCCCCCGACGCCGAGGTACGCATCCAGCGGGTTCCCCCGTTCGCCCAGGGCATCGCCCGCCGGGCAGTCGAGGAGTACACCATCGAGCAGGGCGGCGCGATGGTGACCAAGCACTGGCTGGACCAGGCCATTCAGAAACTGCTGCCCACCCACATGCAACTGATCATGGGGATCGGCGACGCCGAGGAACTGGCCCGTGCGGAGGTCAAGGCCGAGGAACAGATGGCCAAGACACTCGTTCTGGGCCGGGACGATGACGCCGAACCCGCTGGAGCAACTGTCGAAGTGGCCTGTCCTCAGACCCCGCACGCAACGACACGGCCTCGCTCCGTGGAAGACCCACCGGTGTGGACGGAGGAAGGCTTCGACCGCCTCAAGGTGGTGCCGTTGATCGCCCGGCCGTTGGCCAGGATGACCGTCGAGCGATTCGCCAAGGGCCACGATATCTGGCGTATCACCACGGCGGTGATGGACGAAAACAAGCAGGCCATGATCGAAGCCGACGAATTCGATGCCGAAACCATGATGGGTATGTTCCGCGAACTGCGGGCCAAGCAGATCAAGGCAGAGGCGGAAGGCGGTGACGCGCTGTCGCCGGAAATGCGGAAATTCATCGAAGAGGCCAAGGCCTCCGGGATGACTCGCTGCCCCATTCGGGACATCGAAGAGCAGATGTCGGAGTGCCCTGTCGATTTCAAGACGGTATCACCCAAGGAAGCGAAGGCGGCGGTCGAAGAGTTGATGAAGCAGGGGGAGGGGAGCAGGTAACAACGCGCCGAAACGCCGGAGATAAGCAGTATGGCAGGATGTCGGTAGCTCCACTTGAAGTCCTGGGGGAATCCCCGGACACGGATCGCAGTGTGTCTGGCCACATTCCGCATGTGGTGGCTTGGAACCTGACGCGCCGGTGCAACTTGGAGTGCGCCCACTGCTATATTGCCGCCGGCCCGGCTGAGAGTACTGACAACGACCTCTCGACGGCCGAGTGCCTTCGCATTGCCGACGAGATCCTGGCGGTCAATCCGGCCCCC
>SMVY01000112.1 GCA_004357415.1 Gemmatimonadota bacterium | reverse complement strand
TTCGGCGCGTTCACCCTGGCGCAGGCAACCAGTGTGGTGCTGGTGCTGGTAGGCGCCTACATCCTATCGGCACTCTACCGGGCCAAGGAAGTGCCGCCAGGACCCTACCTCAGCACATGACGCTCGGGCGCGTAATTAAACTAGGGCTAAGAAACTAGGGCTAAGAGGGACAAGAAGGGGAACAGGGCGAAGAGGGTTTGTCAGTCTTCCGTTTTTTCCCTCTTTTCCCTTTTTTCCCTTTTAGCCCTCTTAGCCCTAGTTCCTAGTCAGTTAGGCAACGACTCGTCCTTCTCGGTAACATGATCCTTGATCCGGGAAATCTCCGCTCTCACCTCCGCCAGGTCGGCGTCCATTCGCTCCAGAGAGCACACCAGATCGCGCTCGGGCAACGTCACCATTTCGGGGTGGCGCGGACCCGGGCTCCGGGGCCGCTCATTCGGGTCCGGCACCAACGCGGACGCGACCTTGAGCCGGCGCGGCTCGATGAAGAACGTCCACACGATCCCGCCGGCAAACAGCAGCACCAGAACCCCCTGCACCAACAAGCCCTCGGCGGTACCGTACACGCCCAGCGCCGGGATGACCGGCGCCCAGGAAACGTAGGTCACCCCCAGGATCCCTGCCCCCTGCAGTTCGAGAATGCCCTTGCCGGCAAACACGAACGCCATGTAGTAGAGGAACACTCCGGTGATGCCAAAGAACGGCTTGAGGGGAATGCGGACTCCGTAGCGGCTGATCGCCAGATAGATCACCACCAGCAACACCGTTGCTACCAGCATGCCGAGTGCCACGGGGATCGCTGCGCCGACGGCTCCGCTGCTGACGAACAGGGCCTTGTAGAACAGAACGGTTTCGAACCCCTCCCGGTATACCGCCAGAAAGGCCACCGTCGGAAGTGCCAGTATGGATCCGCCGACCAGGGCCCGCTGCACTTTCCCCTGGACGAATCGGTTCCACCGCGCCACTTCCATCTTGGAGAGCAGCCAGTAGCTCACGTAGAACATGACACCCGCTGCCAGCAGCATGGTCGCGCCTTCGAGCAACTCCTGTTGGGCCACGCTGATGTGGAAGACCGTCTCGATCAACACTGCCGTGAGGACGCTGGCCACCAAGGCGGCCCCGACTCCGTAGTACACGTCCCGGCGGCGCCCCTCGGCTCCGGTCTTGACCAGAAATGCGATGAGGGCGCCGATGATGAGGATGGCCTCGATACCCTCACGCGACAGGATCACGAATGACTGGAAAAACAGCTGGTACGGTGTGAGACGATGCCCCAGCGCGTTCTGTGCCTGACGCAGCCCCTCGAGGAGCGAACCGTGGAGGGCCCGGAGTTCCTGAGGAGGCCTGGTGGCGGACACTCCTGCCCGAAACGTGGCGAACTCACCTTCCAACCGGCCGGCCAACCCCGGCGACCGTAATCGCAACTCCCGCTCGACGCCCTCGAAGGTGATGTAGGCATTGAGTGCCACGGCATCAGCTTCGTGGGAACGTCCTTCCATGGCCAAACCGTATGCGGAATCGGCCTGGACCAGCACCAGCGCCATCGTGGCCAGGGCCCACTCGGCCTCTCCCCGGGGCCCGGGATGAGCCCTGACCGAAGCCACGGCTACCGCCGAAGAATCGGCACCCCGCACCGACAACTCCCGCACGATGGCGTCATCGGACATTCGGCCGGTCGTGGAAAACCGCCAGAGATGCGCCGGTACCTCCCCACGCTCGACTGCCCGCTCCGCGGCCTCCGGCAGCCTGAGACGGCTGGCGTACAGTGACACCGCCCAGCGATCCTCTTCGCTCAGTACGTCCTCGAAGGACGACATGGCGGTACCGGCAACGCCAATGGTCACCAGGCGATAGAAGTCCAGAGGCGACCGGTTCGAGAGCCTGACATGGTCGCTCAAATCTGCCGGCGGCGGATCATGCCCCGCGGCGGCGGGACCATCCCCGGCACCGAGGTTCCCGTGACACGACGCGCATTCCGTTTGATATAGTTCGGCGCCCCGGGCGTGGGACGGCGGTGAATCGGGGAGTACGTCCAGGGCGATCCCCAACTCCTCCGCCAACGCCGAAGTGAGTTCGTCGACCGCGAGGGCGACATCGGCCGACGGCGCGATGGTCCGGACCATGGAGAGAATCGATTCGAGCGCAATCCGGGTTCGGCTCCTGGCCCCATCGGGCAGTCCCTCGGCGGCACGGAGCGCCTCCGCAAGAAACATCTCGGCTTCATCGACTTCGGCCTGCGAGACGACGTTGCCCGATGCCACACCGATGGCGTACTCCTGCGCCGCGAGCTTGGCCGTGGCAGCCATGCGTCGCAGGGCGACCGATGGATCATCCTGGGCAGTCAACGGCGCGCCGAGAGCGGCGGCACTGACGATCAGACCCAAGCCGTACATGAGAATCATTTTCAACTCGTTTTGGGGCAGTGCTTCGAAACTAGAGCCAACTAGTCGGATTTGGAAGGGCGGCGATCAGGGGGACTCGATCAGGGCGACGGCACCAGCCGTCGTTTCGGTATGACTCAGGGAAAGATGGATGGTCAGGCCGCCCGCGGCTTTGGCCACGCCGGCGGCCACCCCGAGCAGTCGAATGGAAGGAAACCCCTCCCTGGCGCGAACCACCTCGATGTCCTGCCAGCCAACTGCCCGGCTGTTGGGGAGCGCCTGCAGCGCCTTGTAGACCGCCTCCTTGGCCGCGATCCGGGCGGCAAGGTGCTGACCGGGGAGCGGTTGACCGGTCACGTAGGCCCGCTCGTCCGCCGTCAGCAATTTGGCATAGACGGCCTCGCCCTTGTCGGCGATCAACCGCTCGACCCGGGAGATCTCGACTATATCAAGACCGACTCCAATGGTGCTCACAGGCGCTCCCACCAATACTCGGCCCAAGGCCTGAGGAATATCGGCGGTTCGACGAACCCCCCGAATACCAGGCCCAGGTACACCGCGACCGCCACCAACAGCCCACTCAGCAGCCACATCGGCCACCGCGGGCGGTGCCACCGGCGGACTCGGTCGACTTCCACCGACCACCGGCTGCGTTCTTTGCCAGCTGCCTCGAGCAATTCGATCCATGCGGCCTCGACCCGCCGGGCACAGAGGTCGACGGCCTTGGCCCACTCGGCGAACGCAGCCGAGTCGACAGCGCCATCGTCATGCACCAGGGTGGCTACGGCTGTCAGCTCCTCGAGTGCCAGTCCCAGTCGCCGCGTGCCCTTGCCGAGGTGGGCGGTGATGGCCCGTCGCTCGGGTTCGGTGGGAGTCCAGCGGGCGAGATAAACTCGTGGCATCCGTGACTCGGCGGCGGCATGGTGGAATTTGGCCACTACCCGATCAGTGAGGTCCTGTCCCGCGGCTGAAACCGCCTGTTCCCAGATACCGGTCCAAACGGCTTCGCGCAACGCGTCGACTGCCGAGGGGATGTCGCCGGCGGCGGCCAGGTCGCGCGCCTCACCGGCAGCCACGAACAGGTCGGTGGCCAGGGTTATTCGAATCCCGTCCAGCGCGGGATCCTCCCGGCTGGGTCTGGGAGCGGCAACCCGTCCGAGCGCTCCCCCGAGTTCGGGGACCGAGAGCGAGACCGACTCCTCAGGGGCGGTGTTCACGGTTGGCCCTCAACCGAAAATGACATCGAGGATCCGGTGGGTTTCCATCAAGTCATCCACCACGAGGTACGCACCGGCGTCCCGGAGATCATCCGCCGAATAGCTCCCCGTCGCCACGCCGATGGCTTTGGCCCCGATGGCTTGGCCGCAGGTGACGTCCGCCGGGGTATCGCCGATGATCACGACGTCGTGTCCCGAGGGCACGTGTCCGAAATGCGGCTGGGCCCTGCCGGCGGCGATGGCCGGGAGGTCCGGCCGGTGCCAGGAATCGGACCCGAACGCGCCGACCACGAATCGCTCGGGATCGATGCCGACGGACCGGAGCTTGAGTGTCGCCCCGCGGGCGAGGTTACCGGTGACTAGGCCAAGCGTGGCGCGCGCGTCCTGGTGAAGCGCATCGAGCAGCGGAATCACCCCGGGCATGAGGGTCGGCTGCGGGGTATCCGCCGCCGCCAACTCCGATTCCAGAAGCTCGAGGTACTGGTCCGACAACGTCTCGATAACTGCCTGCTCGCCGGACCACTCGTGGCCGGCCTCCCGCAACAGTTCGACGATGATCTGGGGATCGGTCTTCCCGTCGAACCGTATTTTGCCAAAGACGTCAGGATCGGCGCCGGTGGTGGACATGACCCGGACCAGCGCTCTGCGGCCCGCGCCCCCCGAGAGGAGGATGGTACCGTCGATGTCGAACAAGACCAGTTTCCGTTGCATGATTGCCCGCGCGTGAGTTGCTCGAGACGCCGCCGATGGCGCCCGCATCAAGATAATTGCTTGCCGGCTGCCCTATGTGGCCTGGTTGGTTCCTCCGAGAGCGGACGCGCATTCCTTGCACTGTTCCGTTCCCCGGAATTGGCAGATCAGGCAAATGAACGTGCCGCACTCCGTGCAGGGATAACCTTCGGATGCCCGTTCCTCGCGACCACAGGCCCTACAGACCATGGCGTCCTTCTCGTGCAGTTCGGCCATGACGCCTCCTCTATCACTTGAGCGAATACCGCTTGATCTTGTTGATGAGTGTTGCGCGGGAAATACCCAACTCCACCGCCGACCGGGTCCGATTCCCGTCATGGTGCCGAAGCGTGCGTTCGATATGTTGCCGTTCCAACTCATCGAGGCTCACCGGCGTGTGTCGCCGGTCGCCCAGACCGTACCGGGCCCGGAATTCCCCGGGTAGGTGTTCGACCTCGATCTGATCCTGTCCCCGGGCCAAAATCATGGCACGCTCCAATACGTTTCGCATCTCCCGGATGTTCCCCGGCCAGGCGTAGGCGAGCATCCGGTCGAACGCGTCCGGCGAGATGGTAGTGGGGCCATCTGACAGTTCCGCCGCCAATTCGTGGTGGAGCCTGTGCAACAGCGCCACGCGATCCTCCTTCGGTCTATCGCTGACCGGTGGCAATGACAGCGGCATGACGCTCAACCGGTAGTACAGATCCTCCCGGAAACGACCGGCTTCGACTTCCGCCTGAAGGTCCTTACTGGTGCCGGCGACCAAACGGACGTCCACCTCGATCTCTCTCGTGCCCCCCATCCTTCGAAAGGTCCTCGTTTCCAGCATCTTCAACAACTTGGGCTGCAGCTCCGGTGGGAGGTCGGCGATATCGTCGAGAAACAACGTCCCCTGGTCGGCGATCTCGAACAATCCCTGTTTCCGGTCTTCAGCGCCGGCAACCGCCCCGCGCTCGTGGCCGAACAATTCGGAATCGAGTGTGACCGCAGAGGTCGCGCCGCAGGAGACA
>SMVY01000111.1 GCA_004357415.1 Gemmatimonadota bacterium | reverse complement strand
TGGTTCCGCGCCGGACTTGGCGGCCACGATCATACCCAGGACGGTCGCCACCATGTGGCGGGCCACCACGTCGGTCGGGAGGAGCGGGTGGATTTCCTCCAGCGACTCGGCGCGCTCGAGAGCCCGCCGGAAGGCCCCTTCCATGCGCCGGTGGTGGGCACCGACCCTGCGGGCCACTTCCTTGTCCCTGACAGCCAGCTCCATGGCCGAGTTGATCATGAGGCAGGCGGTACGCAGCCGCTTGCCGGTCTGGTAGGCAACGACGGCCTCGAGAAACGCGGTCAGGTCGTCGAGGGAAGCGCCGGACTGCTCCAGCCGGCAGAGGGCGCCGCCGATCATGACTGTGGCGTAGCGGTCGAGGGCCTGCAAGAAGAGTTGCCGTTTGCCCCCGTAGGTATCGTACAGGCTTTGGCGACCGATCCCCATGTGCTCCACCAGATCGGGCAGTGAGGTCGCGTGGTATCCCTTGAGCCAGAACAACTCCATGGCGCGCTCGAGTGCCTGGTCGACGTCGAACGCTTTGGGCCGTGCCATAGCTGTCCTCCTGGGCTGTGAGCCAGGTTCACGATACTTATTATGGATTAATCAGTCAAGAATTATGGCATACCGGTTCCAAGAACCAATGCCCAGGTTGGGTCAGGTGGCTTAGGGGAACCGGGTGCGGCAGGGGTGGGGGTCGAAGAGCTTCGGCTGGTGGGTTGGATGGGCGGCTAGCTGGCGCCGCCCTCGTCGCCGTTCTTCAGTTCGGCCTGGAACCGTTCTTCTTCCCAGGCATCGGCGTGGGGGCCGTAGTAGGACGCCCAGAACACCTCGGCCGAGGGCCACACCAGGAGTTCGATGCGGGCGAGGTTGGAAGGATCGTCCCACTCGACGCACCAACTTGCCTCGCCGCGGGCAAAGGCCTCGTCGAAACTGAGGCCCTCCTCCTCGACCTCTTGCTCTTCCCGTGCTGTGAGGTCTGGATAGCGCTTGTCGATGGCGTCGCGCCAGGTGGTGAAGAGAGTGCCACACTCCTCCGGGCTCTTGAAGGGGACGACGAACGAGCCGACGATGAGACCGTGGTCGCGGTGGACGGTGAATTCGGCCTCGACCTGCTGACCGTTGACCGATCGGTGGTAAGCCAGTTCGACACCGTGGACGACGGTTTCTTCAGCCAATGGCTCGCCGTGGCGCGCCCGAATGTCCGACGCGCTCGCGCCCCAGGGAATCTCCTCGAAGTGGGTGATGACATCAGGCCGGGCACCGGCGGTGGATGTCGCATCCGTGGGGGATGGGGGCATGATCCGTGGTCCTCGCTACTTCTTGCGTGCCGTCTCGCGAAGGCGTTTCAGGCGTGAGGTGGCCTTCTTCTTGGCGCGCCGCACGGTTCGGGTTGCTTTCTTCCGGGCCCGTTTCAGGGCTTTCTTGCCGCGCTTGACCTGCTTGGCAGCCTTTTTTCGCGTGCGCTTGCTCGTCTTGGCCAGGGCGCGCCTGGCTTTCTTGCGGACCGTCTTGGCTTGCCTGGTAATACGTTTCTTGACGCGTTTCACCGTCCGTCTTGCACGCTTGGCGGCGCGAGCGGTTCGACTGGCCATGGCACCCTCCCTGGAGCGCTAGTACGTATTGTCTTCCGGCATGATGAAGGATAACAGGACGTAGAGAATGAACCCGGGGAAGGCGGCCGACAACAGTGAAACGGCCACATACCCCACGCGCACGATGGTCGGATCCCAGCCGAGCCACTCGGCGAGACCGCCGCAGACGCCGGTGAAGACCTTGTTGGTGCTGGAGCGGCGGAGTGGTTTCTGCAGATGCATGCCCATGACGACTCCCGATCGGAACTTTTTCAATATGGGGCTGACTGCCCCGTGGGGGCTAGGGGTCTCCTGCGACCTCCCTGACCAGGCTTCGCAGTTGAAAGCTGAGCGTCAGCCTGCAGGATGCCGGCCGGAGCAGCGAAGAAGCCGATCATGGTGATGATCGCCATGGCACTCCAGCCGATGCCAGGACGGCTAGGCCCACGGTCAACGGGACAGGCGGTCGCGCCCCCGCCTGGCGTCATCCACCAGGGATCGCAGGGATCCGTCGGCATGGTGCCACGTGTTGGAGACAAAGCGGTAGGCTCGAAGGGCCTCTACCGTGTCGCCCAGGGCCTCGTGCGACGCGCCCCGCTGCAGGATCCAGTAGATCTCCCCCGGACGGGGACGGTTCGTCCTGGGCACCGGCGCCTGATCCAGGACCGCGACGGCCTCGCCGTGGCGTCCGACCGAGGCCAAGAGCTGACCCAAGGTCAACCGTTCCCGATAGAGGTCACCCCACGGCCAGACGGGTAACGCCTGGAATTGCCGGAGCGCAATGGCGGAATCGCCGTGGGCAAGAGCGAGGTAGGCACCCGCCGCCTCGACGGCGTACTCGGTGATCGGTTCGTCCTCCGGCATGATGGATCCAGAGGAGAGCTGCGTGCGCCAGGATTCGATCGCTCGGCTGATCGAAGCCGTGTCCTGCTGGGCGGCCCACCAGGGGAGGGCATGGTACATCCCCGATCCGTTGTCGGCGGCCAACCATGCACGGCAAACCAACGCCACGGTGTCTTTGGCGATCGCCTCGAGCATGGCCAACTCGGCGAACAACTCGATGTCTGTCGAGTCCGCCAGGGCGTGAGCCTCCCTGAGCCGGCCGCGGTAGGCGAGAGCCCAGGTGAGCTGGCGGGCTCTGCCTTCCTGGCGGGCGTACCGCTCCCGACTGATTCGGAGCGCCGCTTCCAGCGTATCGGGAATCCGTACCAAGGTGCGTGCGGCAGCGGCGAGCACCTTGGGAGAGACGGTGTCGAGTGTGGCCCGAAGCTTTGCGCTATCGGGCCGGGCCTGTTCGAGCAACATCCCCACCAGGGCCATGCCGCCGGCCAGGTTGGTTGGTGGGTTGCGGGCGAGATAGGCGGTAATCGCGTCCCTGCCCGAGGTGATTCCCTCGATCTCCAGGCTGAGCGGAATCAGGTGGAGGTAGGCCGGCGTGAACGCTGAATCGAGTTCGACGGCCAGGTTGAACGGTAGCAGGGTTTCGTGGTCGGTGGCTCCGCTGTATGGGCCCCAGCGGATCCGGGCCTCGCCCAATTGATACCAGGCGCCAGGGTCTTGGGGGTAGAGCTGGATGACCCGGTCGAGGGTGGGGAACAGGCGCCGCATGTTGGCCCAATCAGCATCGGTCCCCTGGAAGAACTCCAACGCCGCGTCGATGGAATCGGCGGCAACGAGGAGGCTCTCCCGTGGAGCCAGGCCGTGATTGAGTTCTCCGGCCTGTAAGGCAAAGCGGGCGGACCCCTGACCGCCCCGCCGCCAGCCGACGACTTTGCCCATGCGGCTGTAGGCGAGGGCGAAGTTGGGGTCCTGCTGCATGGCTCGCCCGTAGTGGAACCGAGCCGAGTCCCATTCCGACCGTCGATAGAACCGCTCTGCCTGCAGGAACGCCTTGAGGGCGGCAAGCGACGATGCGCCGAAAGAGGTGAACTGGATCGCTCCCAGTTGTCGCCGCTGGCTGAGGTCGCTCAGGAGGCGCATGGTGAGCGAGTCGACCAACCGGTCGATACGGTTGACCTCTTCCCGGATTTCCACCTGCCCTATGGTCGTCTGAGTGGCGACGTCCATGAGCGTGGCGGACAGTCGCACGGAGTCCGTCCCGGACAGCAGCAGCCGGCCGAAGATAGTCAACCCGGCGCCTAGCTGATTGCCCAGTTCCGCGGCGGAAGTGGCGTCGGCCCGCCCCGTCCAGTGTGCGACGGCGAGTGTTGGCGGCACCGTGCGAAGAGGGCCGGCTCCATCGAGATTGGCCGACAGAAGGTCGACGAGTCCCTCGCGCCACAATTCGAGACTGGGGTCCAGGACGTCGAACGGAGCCACTGCGATGAGATCTCCGTCGAGCTGGTTGCCGCCCCGGTTGCCAACTATGATGGCCACGATCGCACCGATCAATACCACACCTGCCGCAACCAGGCCTGCCACGCGAAACCTGGGCGTGATCGATGGCCGCGCTCCGCTGGCGGCTGTCATGCCGCCGCTGGGAGTTGCCAGCGCCTCGATGTCGGCGAGCAGCTCCTCGGCGGTTTGGTACCGTTCGGAGGGGAGCTTGGCCAAGCACTTCATGACCAGGTCTTGGAGCGGTCCGGGGCAGCCATCCCGGTGGTGCGAAACCGGTTCTGGGGGTGTTGTGACCTGAGCCGCTAGGATCTGCTGGGGCGGCATGCCGGTGAATGGCGGGCGTCCGGTAAGGAGTTCGTACGCTAGTACGCCGAAAGAGTAGATGTCGGCCCGATGGTCGATATCCGGGTCCGCGGCAGCCTGTTCCGGTGCCATGTAGGCCGGTGTTCCCAGTGCCATGCCGGCCGTGGTGCCGTCGCCGCGCGTGCCGGTCGCTTCGCTCAGCGCCTTGGCGACCCCGAAATCGGCAACGACCGCCGATCGCCCGGACAGGAGAACGTTGTCGGGCTTGATGTCGCGGTGAACGATCCCCTGGCTATGGGCTACGACCAAGGCATCGACAACGTCGCGCAGAATACGGATGATATCAGTGAGGGGGAGGGGGCCCGCTGTCAGCTTGTCGCGCAGCGACGGTCCCGCCATGTACGGCATGACGTAGTACAGGAAACCATCGGCCTCCCCCGAGTCGTACAGCGGGAGGATGTGTGGGTGCTGCAGCCGGGCGATGATCTTGATTTCGCGAAGGAACCGCTGCGCGCCGAGCGCCGCCGCCAGTTCGGGACGCAGGACCTTGAGGGCCACTTTCCGGTGGTGCTTGAGGTCATCGGCCAGATAGACCGTCGCCATGCCTCCGCTCCCCACCTCCCTCTCGATGGTGTAGCGGTCATGGAGTGCCTCGGCGATCTGGGACAGCAATTCCGGCACGGTGGCGTTCCGATCAGTCTGCGTACCTGAAGGATACGGGAAGAGGGCACCCGTGACCAGCAGGGATGCAGGGTGACTTGCTCCCTCGGTTATACTCCCGCATACGAGTTCAAACCGATTCCAGTTGATGGTGAGATCATGTATACCTGTTCGATGTGTCCCGAGGTCCAGCAGGACGAACCAGGGTCCTGCCCCCACTGCGGCATGGGGCTCGACAAGGTGCTCGACACGCTCCCCGGACCCACCAGGCAATACGTCTGTCCCATGCACCCGGAGGTGGTGGCGTCGGAACCGGGTGCGTGCCCCATTTGTGGCATGGCGCTCGAGCCCACCACGGTCGCGGTCGAGGAGGAAGCGAACCCCGAACTGGTGGACATGACGCGCCGGTTCTGGGTCAGCCTGCTGTTTGCCGTTCCCTTGGTAGTGCTGGCCATGGGCTCGATGGTTGGGGTGCCGGTGGATCGTCTCGTGTCCGCCGAGCTGCGGGGGTGGTTGGAGTTGCTGCTGGCGACGCCGGTGGTGATCTGGGGCGCCAAACCGTTCTTCGAGCGGGCCTGGGCGTCGGTGATCAACCGCAGTCCCAACATGTTCACCCTGATCGGCAT
>SMVY01000110.1 GCA_004357415.1 Gemmatimonadota bacterium | reverse complement strand
TCGATGGCGTAGCGGTCGGCTAGGGCCGCAGTGAGGCGCTCAATGTCTGGCACTAGGTATCCGTGGAAGCGTTACCCCAACATGATACGGCCTACGGTGCGAAGGCGGTAGGGCGGTGGTAGGCGGTATCGGGCGGTAAGGCCGTTGCTGGGGACGGGGCTCTCCTGCCCGGGCCGGCACTCGCACCCTGGGTTCTCGCCGCCAACCTTGCGCGCCCGGGCCCCGCGCCGCAGGTTGCCTGTTGCCACATCATTCCAAGGAGATCAGCATGCGTCGTATCGTTTCAGTACTGGCAATCCTGACGGTGGTGTCCGCCGCGTGGCGGGCCGCACCGGCACAGGATGTAGACCTGCAAGGAGCTTGGCTCGTTACCAACATCACCGATGCTGAGGGTAATGAAATTGAGGCACAGCCAGGGTTGTACCTCTTCACCGAGACCCATTACAGCATCATGTTCGTCCCCGGTACTGACGAGCGGGCACAATATGCTGGGACGGAGCCGACAGACGACGACCGTGTCAGCGCCTACGGGACGTTCATCGCCAACTCAGGCCGCTATGATGTAGCTGGCGATCAACTCACCCTCAGGGCCTATGTGTCCAAAGACCCGAACTACATGGCTGGTTTTCCCGACGACCTGGTCACCGCCACGGTCCATATCGCGGGAGGCAACACTCTGCATTTGACCTACACGGGGGATGGCTTCCTCGGTGGGACCATGTTCACACTGCGGCGAGTCGAAGGCACGCCCGTGCCGTGGGAGTCCGACTGAGCAGTGCGAATCTCGTCACTCAGCATGAGACGAAGCCCCGATCAGCGTCCTCTGGTCGGGGCTTTTGATTGTGTGTCATCGAAGTCCCTCGGCTAAAGCCGAGGCTCGGCTGATGTCGCTAAAGCGACGGGTCCTCGCGGCTAACTGCCCTCGCTGCTCTCGCTGCCCCCGCTGCCCTCGCTTTTGTCATTCTTCCCTCAAAGCCTGCAACGGATCCACATTCGACGCCCGCCGCGCCGGCACGAATGACGCCAGCATTCCCAGCCCCACCACCGCCACCGCCACGGTGGCAAAGGTCGTGGGATCGGTTGGCGCCACGTCGTAGAGGATCGAGGCCATGAAGCGGCCCGCTCCCAGCATGGCCACGGCCCCGGCCATCACGCCGATAACCGTCAGCACCAACCCCTCCTTGAGATTGAGCATGACCACTTCCCCCGATTGGGCACCGAGGGCCACGCGGATGCCCATCTCACGCGTGCGAAGCGCGACCAGGTAGGACACGGTGCCGTAGACGCCCACGACGGTGAGCACGATTGCCACGACGCCCAGCGCGCCCATCAACAACAACGCGAAGCGATAAGCGTCCATGGACGCGGCCACGTAGTCGTCCATCGGGCGCACCACGTCGATCACCCGTCCGGTGCCAACCTCTTCCGCCGCCAGCCGCAGGGCCGGCAGGACGTCGCCGATGTGGCGCTCGGTGCGGACCACCATGCTGAAATTGCCGAACGCCACGTCGGTGTACGGCATGTAGATCTGTGGCCGGCCGGGCTCATCCACCGACAGGATCCGGGAGTGCCCCACGACGCCGACCACCTGGGACCGGCGCGGCTGGTTGTTGAAGTTCCACTCCACCCACTTGCCCAGTGGGTCCTCACCAGGCCAGGTGCGCTCGGCCAGCATCTCGTCGACCACGATCACCGGCTGTGGCCCGTCGTTGTCTCCGTCAGTGAGGTGACGGCCGGCGAGCAGCGGCGTGCGCATGGTCTCGAAGTAGCCCGGGAGCACCCAGCGGAAATCGGCGTTCCGCTCGCTGACCTGGCCGTCCGCCTTGAAGCTGAGCAGAAGATTCTGCCCGTCGAGCGGCACGAGGCTGACACCGCCCGCAGCCGTCACTCCGGGGATCTTGGCCAGACGCTCGGTGAGCTGGCGATAGACGTTGAAGCGCGTCTCCGGGTTGTTGAACGGAAAGCGTGCGTTGTCGATGCGAGCGCGGAAAGTGACGACGTTCTCCGCCTGGAATCCCAGATCGGTAGTCTGGAGGTTCAGGAAGGTACGGACCAGAAGCCCTGTGGCCGTCAACAGTACGATGGAGAAGGCCACCTGAAACACCACCAACGTCTGCCGCGCGCGCTTGCTGATGGCGCCGCCACCGGACCGGGCGCCATGGCGCAGACTCTCGTTCATGTGGGTGGGCGACGAGGCGTGAATCGAGGGCACCAGGCCGAACAGCACCGTGGCCACCATGGAGAGGACCACGGCAAACAGCAACACCGTGGGATCGAGTCGGACGCCCTCGACCATGGGGATGGTGCCCGGGTCGATCAGCAACAGGGCCTTGATACCCAGGTAGGCGAACCCGGCGCCCAGTACTCCGGCGATGGCGGCCAGTACCAGCGACTCGGTCAACACCACCCGGGCGATCTGCCATCGACTGGCCCCAAGGGCGTTGTGCACTGCCAGCTCGGACTGGCGCATGGAGATGCGGGCCAGCAGCACGCTGGCGGCATTACCGCACGCCACCAAGAACACCAGGCCCACCGCGGCGAACAGAATGAGAATGGCGGGACGCACCTCGCGCACGATGTCGTCGTGCAGTGGGGTCAATTCGAAACGTGGGTTGGGGCCGTCAGCGTCGGCCTCGGGGTGGTCCTGAATGACCCGGGCCATCATCACGTCCATCTCGAGCTGGGCCTCAGCCAACGTGACGCCAGGGGCCAGCCGCCCAATGACGCGCATGAATCGGTTGGACCACTGGGGAGGCACCCGGTTGGCGATCCACGAGTCGATGACGCCGTCCATGCGGGACAGCGGCCCCAGCTCGAGACGGAAGCCCTGAGGTAGAACGCCGATGATCTCCGGAGCAGGGAGGCTGGGGCCCCCCTCACCGTGGAGGTTCTTGCCAATGACGTCGGGTTTACCGCCATAGCGCCGCTGCCACATTTGGTAACTGATGATCGTGCTGCCGTTCTGCCCGAAGGGAACGCTCTCGTCATCCTCGGTGAACAGGCGGCCCAGAACCGGCTTGACGCCAAGCACCGGGAACATGTTGGCCGACACCAGCGCGGTCTCGAGCGGAAAGCTCTCGCCATCGATCACGGCATACGCCGTGAACGCGGCACCGGTGCCACTCACGTCAGAGAAGGCCTTACTCTCGTCCTGGAACAACGCCAACTCACCGGTGGACGCCGCGGGAAACCCCTGCACGTCCCCGGCGTTGAGCCGGAACATGACCAACTCCTCCGACTCGGCGTGTGACAGGCCTGACAGGAGTACGGTGTTGACCACGCTGAAGATGGCCGTGGCGGCGCCAATGCCCAGCGCCAGAGTGCCGATTACCAGGAAGGCATACTGGGGCCTGCGCCTGAGGGCGTTGAGGGCGATCCTGAGGTCTCGGACGAGTCGGGCCATTAGTTCACCGTCGGGTAAGAGAGCGTCTCTCACTATACGGGTGGACGTGGGGGATGGTTCCGGTCGCCTGCGCAGCGGCGGAGCAATGATCGGGTGGCTGTTGGCCCCGCCGCCCCACTGCCCCACCGTAGCACGCCCGCCTGACCGGATACATTATCTGCCATGACCCCGATCACTAAGCCAGCCGAGTTTCAGGTCACCGAGCAACGCTCCCGCTTCCTGGCGGAGGCGCGGCCCGCCGCCTCGCTGGATGAGATCAAGGGAGTGGTCGCGGCCAAGCGCAAGAAACTCCGCAAAGCCAACCATCACGTGTGGGCCTGCCGCTTCCACGACGACCAGGGCCGCCTGGTGGAACAGGCGCGCGACGACGGCGAGGTGGGCCGGCCCGGGATGGCGCTGCTGGAGCTGCTGCGCCACGAGGACCTCGAGGGAATGTTGATCGTGTCGCGTATCTTCGGCGGTGTCAAACTGGGACCCGGCGGAGTAAAGCGGGCGTTCCGGGCGGCGGCACAAGGGGCGCTTGGGAAGCTGGGAGCTAGGAGGTAGTGGGGTGCGCAGGTCGCAGGTCGCAGTGCGCAGTGGTAATGAGCCTGTGGCTTCTGAGGTTACCCCGGTCGGGCAGCCGGATACAGCGGCCAGCGGAGCCGGAAAGCTCGTCGCTTCAGCGACAGTAGCCGAGTCTCGGCTTTAGCCGAGGACACCACGCCCCGGTCAGAAGCCCCCAGCCACCTGCTCGGTACCCCTGCGACCTGCGCACTTACGTCGCCAACCCCGTCCCACACCGCTTGCAGTAACGGGCATCCTCGTCGTGCTCCTGCCAACCGCACCGCGTGCAGGCCCGTGTCACCACCTGCCGCTGCGTGACCCGGCCCAGTTCCACGGTGATGATGCCGGTCGGCACGGCGATGATGGCGTAGCCCATGATCATCACCACCGAGGCCAGGGCCTGTCCCAGGGGTGTCACGGGAGAGATGTCGCCATAGCCGACGGTGGTGAGGGTAACGATGGCCCAGTAGACGCCCCGCGGAATACTGGTGATGCCGTGTTCGGGCCCTTCCACCAGATACATGAGCGAGCCGAGGATCACCACCAGCGTCAGCACGGTCAGCAGAAAGACCGCCACCTTGCGCCGGCTGGCCCGCAGCGCCGTCATCAGATGATCGGCCTCACCGATGTACTGCACCAACTTGAGGATGCGGAACACCCTCAGCACCCTCAGGATCCGAATGACCACCAGGTAACGGCTGCCGGGGAAGAAGATGCCGAGGTAGGTCGGCAAGATGGCCAGGAGATCGATGATACCGAAGAAACTCGTGGCGTACTTGAGCGGCTGCGGGTTGCAGGCGAGCCGCAGCAAGTACTCGATGGTGAACAGAATGGTGAAGCCCCATTCGACGGCATACAGCAGGGGCCCAAACCGCTGCTGGATGGCGCTCACCGAGTCGAGCATCACGGCGAGTACGCTCACCAGGATCGCCACGATCAGGGCCACATCGAACGCCCGACCCGCCGGAGTTTCGTGGCCGAAGATGACGATGTAGAGCGAGTCTCGCCACGCTGCGCGTTTGGTCATGGATGAGAAGATAGTTTGGGAGTGCGCAGGTCGCAGGTCGCAATGCGCAGGGGGGCGGGGCGGGCGAAATGCTGGTGGGTGGCACGGGGTGGCGGTGACCGCCAGACCGCCCCGCTACCACCTTACCACCTTACCACTCTACCGCCCCACTGCTCGCTCTGAACTCATATAACGGTCACTGTGCCGAACATGCCGATCCCATTCGGCGCGCCATGTATGACGCAGTAGTACATGTAGATGCCGGGCATGATGAAGGTAAACGGGTAGGAGTTGGGACCGGTGACCGGAGTGCCGCTGGTGACCGGCTCCGTGGCATCCGGCATGACGTTGTGGGTGGCCACGTTGCTCGACGGCCAGTTCCAGGTGACGGTTCCGCCAACAGCGATGGTGACATCCTGCGGCTGGAACGAGTTGTCCACCACCTGAACCGTGACCGCCATCGGCAGCGCCTGGGCCGTGGCCGAGTAATCGAGCGGCGATCCGCTGAGTCCCGTGCTCATGGCTTGGATGATGATCGCGCCCGCCGTGCCGCCCAGGGTCACCATGGTCTGCGCCTCACCATTGCTCGCGGTATTCCCCGAGGCCGGCATGAGCGTCGCCATGCCGCTCGTCCACATGACGCTCACGCCGCTCACCGGGTTGTCGAACTGGTCGGCGACCCGGGCAACGAGCGGGTTGGCGAGGACGGTGTTGACGATGCCGGACTGCCCGTCTCCGCTGGGGGTGGCCTGGGCGATAGAGGCGGCTGCTCCAGCTGAGGCAGAGGCCGTGAAGCCGATCGGCGATCCGCCGGCGCCGCTCAGCGTGGCGCTGGCCGATTGCAACCCCGCCGACTGGCCGAGGGTCCACTGGGAGGTGGCGATGCCGGATGCATCCGTGTCGGAAGAGGCGGTCACCGAGCCACCACCAGTCGTGGCCCACGCCACGGTGCGGCCCGAGACCGGCGATCCGTTATCGGTCACCTCCACCCGCAACTGGCTCGGGAGCGCGGTGGCCACTATGGCGGTCTGCCCGTCTCCGCTGGGGGTGGCCTGGGCGATGACTAATCCTGTCGGTGGTGGTGGCGGCGGGGGCGGCGGCGGCGGATCGGTGCTGCTGCAACCGGCGATACCTGCGGCAACGATTGCCGCAGCAAGAACGGACGATGGCGAGGCGGACATAGATACCCTCCGGCTGGCGACAGACGGGCGGCCAGAACAGCTACCCTACTAAAAGTATCGGCTTTGGGTCGACGGTCGTCAAGCGCGTCCCCGGCGGCACCTCATGGGAACAATCTGGCCGGCGG
>SMVY01000109.1 GCA_004357415.1 Gemmatimonadota bacterium | reverse complement strand
GCCACCATGGTGATGACGGCCCCGACGCCGATGACGATGCCGAGCATGGTGAGGGCGGCGCGCATCAGGTTGGCGCGGATCGAGGCCAGTGCCACGGCGATGGTTTCTCCTATGAGCATGGCCGGTTACTTCTTCGAGGAAGATTTCGACATACCAGGCAGGCCGCCACCGGTGAATCGCTGAATCCTCTCCTGGAACGCCTGCTGACTCTGCACCAGACTGGCACTGGGAAGCACCAGGACGGAATCCTCCGCCGTCAGACCGGAAATGACCTCGCTGTAGTCGAGGTCGGTAAGCCCGGTCCGGACGTTCACCGGTTCAGGCCGCCCGTTGCGCAGCACGAACACGACGTAGCTGCCGCCGAACTGGTACTCGTTGGAGTTGCTCCGGCGCCGGCCACCGCTTCCCCGGCCCCCGCCCATGGCGGAGCGCACCTTGCGCATGACGGCCGTTTCCTCGGAGGTCGGTTGCTGGCCACTGCGGAACTTCTGGAAGATCGCCTCGACCTGGCGGCGGGTGACGCCGTCCGGAAGGGTGATGGTGCGACCCTGAAACTCCATGGTGTTTTGCGTGGCCGCCTCATTCGGGTCTGTACCGCCGTTGATGGATGCCGCCAACGTTGTGCGGGAGGTCGAATCTCCGCCCTTCTCCTCCTGGCGGGCACGGGTGTCGGCGGCCAGTTGTTGCATCACATCGTCCGGTGACAGGCCCAGGACCATGGCCGCCGAGCTGACGTCCCGTTGGGTTCGCAGGGAAGCATTGGGAATGGCCAGGACTCCGTCGCGCCGCCCGATATGGATCTCCACTTCGGCGTTCATGCCGGGACGCAGCAGGTCGTCCGTGTTGCGGATCCCTATCAGGACGGGGAACATCGTCACGTTCTGCTGTTGTACCGCCAGCGGTTCGATCTTGAGAACCTCACCGCGGAACGGCCGGGTGGGGTAAGCGGCCACCGTGACCGTAGCGGTCAGCCCGGCCTTGATCTTCCCGATGTCCGTTTCATCTACCAAGGTGCGCACCTGCACCAGATTCAGGTCGGCCATCTTCAGCAGGACCGTCCCGCCGCCCACGTTCTGGGTCGGTGAGGAGATGACCTGGCCGCGCTCCACCTGCTTCTCGATGATGGTGCCGGAAATCGGTGCTCGCACATTGGTGTCATCCAAACGGATCCGATCGTTGTCGATCTGGACCTCGGCGCGCACGACCTCGGCCTTGGCATTGGCAAAGTTGAGCATGGTCGCTTCGTATTCCGTCTCGGTGATCGACCGGCTCTGGAATAGTTCCTCGGCCCGGCCCTTCTGGGACGTGGCATTTTCGAGCCGTGCCAGGGCCACGTCCAGATTGGCTCGTGAGAGCGCCACGGCGTTGGTCGCCGATCGCTGGTCGACCCGGATCAACAGGGCTCCGCGCTCAACCTTCTGGCCGGTTTCCACCAGGATGTCGAGGATCTCACCCGAGGCCTTGGATTTGACCTCCACCAGGGTGTCCGGTTCAATCACCCCAGCGGCCTCGGCTGAGACGATGATGTCGCGAACCTCGACGGGTACCGCCTGGTAGACCAGTTCGGTGCTCTCCTCGCCTCCGCAGGCTGCTAGGCCCGTGAGGACGCCGAGGATGGCGATTTGCGCGTACCCGCGGTTGTTAGATGAGCGTGATGGAGACATCTACAGTTCTCTCCCGATCAGGGCTTCGATTTGGGCCTTGGCCAGCAGCAGGTCGAAGTGGGCTCCGACCTCGTCGACTTCGGCCTGGTTGAGGGCCTCTTGCGAGGCGAGTACCTCGATGATGGTGGTGGCACCGAGCCGATACCGTTCCTGCTGGACGCGCAGGTCCTCTTCTGCGGCTGCGATGCTCACCCTGGCGATTTCCACCCGCAATTTGGCCGCATTCAGCTCGGCGACCCGGGTGATCAGCGCGGCCGACGTCTGCCGGCGGGTATCCTCGGCGGTGGCGAGGGCGACGTCGTAGTTGTTGGCCTGGACGGCGACGTTGGTCTCCCGAGTAAATCCGTTGAACAGGGGCCACGTCAGATTGATTCGCAGCGATTTCTGTTCGAGCAGTTGGTAGTTGTTGATCCGATTGTTCCCGTTCCAGTTCCAGTTGCCGGTAAGCCGGAGATTCGGCCACCACGCACCCTTGGATGCCTTCCACGATTGTTCCGCCGCCTGCGCCGACGCTTCGGAACTCAACACCGCCGGGGACGACGCCGTTGCTTCCCTTCGGAGGCTCTCTTCCGACACCACGATGTCGATGTCGTGGAAGGACGGATCGTCGATGGCGCCTACCCGTCCGTCGATGCCCACCAACCGGCCGAGATTGGCCTCGGCCGTTGCGAGGATGGTAGCCGCGTTGACGAGTTGTATCCGGGCATTACCCAGGGTCACGACCGACCGGAGCGAGTCGGAGCGTGTGGCCGAGCCCGTGCGCAGCTTATTGATCGAGACGCTCAGTTGCTCTTCGGCGCGACGCACCGCGGCCCGCCGGACGTCGAGCAATTCCTCGGCGCTGAGCGCACCATAGAATTGCTGCTTCGTCTGAAACGCAATCTGATACCGCGCGTCGATCAGATCGGCATCTGCGGCGTCGAGGTTGGCCTTGGCCCGGCGTGACTCGGCACCGCGCGAGAAGCCGGTGAACACGTCCCAACTGCCAGACAATCCGAAACCGACTGTCCGGCTGACGGCGTCGGCCGGGAGCGGGATGCCGGTATTGGGGTCGATCCGGGCGATCCCCTCATTCCAGGTAGAGGAACCGCTGGAGCTGGCGCTGATGCTCGGGAGCCAGGCACCAAGGGAGGATGAGCGCTTCTGGTGTTCGGCGCTGTTCACACCACTCAGGGCCCGTACCACTGTAGGCTGAACCCGCTGTGCCCTGGCGATCGCCTCGTCCAGCGTGATCGCCGGGCCGCCCGTGCTGCCCAGGTGGTCCACCAGTGCCGGGCCCGCCTCCTGACCGGCCGCGGTTCCGGCGGTCGCTACAGCAAGCACACAACCGAGTACCGCGCCGCGCCAGGACCGTATCGCCCTCACGGCGCACCCCGGTGGATCGAGTCGCGATCCTTACCGTCGTGCTTGCGCTTGTGTCGCATTTTGGTCATCAACTCCTCATATTGTGTCAGTTGCTCCGCAGTGAGGATCGAGCGGATTTCGTTGCCGATTTGCTCCCGCATCACCTGGAATCCAACCTTGTGACGTTCCAGGATTGCGCGGACGCTGTCCTGTTGCTCGGCGGTCAGGTTCAGATCCTGCGCCAAGTGCTCGACCATGCCTCCGCGCGCTTGGTGCCGCTCCCCGGTGTCGCCTTCGGCGAAGCCCGCGGCTGCCACACCTGAAAGGGCCCCGAGTACTGCCACACCTGAAAGGGCCCCGAGTACGAAGACCGCGATCAACAGCGCTCCGGCAGTCCATTTGGATTTGGTCATCGTTGTGTTCCGTTCACGTCGAATCCGTCGCCCACGAGTACCGCGGTCAGGACGAACTCTGTGGTCACCGGGTCACCGGTCGACAGCCACTCGACTGGGTCGGTGGTATCGGCCGCAACCATGGGTGTGTTTCCCCGGGCTGAACCGAGCCATAGGCCGGTCGCCAAGGCCATGATGGCGGCCGCCGCCATCCCCAGCGGCGCCCACCCGGCCAGGACCTCCCAACTCGACTCGCGTGGTTCCCGGCGGATACCCGCCATCACCTTCTCCGCGAACGAGGCATCGTCCGTAGTACCCAGATGTTCGTGGAGCAGTGCTCCCAGGGCCCCGTCTCGCTCGGACCCGAATGCGTTGCGCTCCGTCATGTGCTTCCTCCTCGGTACGGCGCCAGTGCTTCCCGCAGGGCGCGCCGAGCATGAAAAACCAGCGAACGGACTGTGCCAACCGGCACGTCCATGATGTCCGCAATATCGGCGTGGCTATACCCCTCGGCGTCGAACATGGTGACGGCGACCCGCTGCCGTTCCGACAACTCCGATAAGGCCTCCGACAAGCGTTGCCGTAGCAGGGCCCGGTCCGTCTCTCGGTCCGGGCCGGCAGCCCGGTCTTCGAGCGCCTCGGGCAGGACCCCGGCGTGCCGCACCTTGCGGCGCCGGTACAGGTCCGTGGCTGCGTTGACCACGATACGCATCAGCCAAGGGCGGAACGGCCTCGTGGTGTCGAATCGGTCGAGGTTCCGCCAGGCCAACAGAAACGCGTCCTGGGCGGCATCGTCCGCATCGAAGCCATTCTCCAGAATGGAACGGGCTACCCGCCTGACCACTCCGGCATACCGATCGACCAAGGTCCCGAAGGCTTCCTGGTCGCCTTCTTTGGCAGCCGCAACCAGCCCGCTCTCAGCGGGATCTCGGGCACCTGCGACGGGCTGCTCCCGATGGGCCACCAACTCAACCCCGTGGCCGGGTGCGGTCGTCAGTGCGATAGTGGTCACATGAATTCATACGGCTCAGCGGGGGAAAATGTTGAGGAAGGGATAGGGGGCGGCTGCAGCTCCAGGACGGGGGACCCCTGCGGTTGGCGCACCTTCCATTAAGTTGTAGCGTATCAACCGTTCGTGTGGGGGATTCCTGTGAAGAAAATCTGGTGCCTGATACTGGCCGGAGTGGTGCTGGTTTTCCCGGGTTCCGAGGCCGGCGCTCAACAGAGCCTCGGCGGGGAGTGGCAACTGGATACCACTCGGAGTACCGACCTCGACCGCGCCCTGGACCTGCACGCCCAGAATAACGGGTTGCGGACCTACAGCTCCATCCCCGGCGGGCAACCGACGCCCTCGGGTCTCCCGGGGAGCGGAGGTGCCGCCGCGGTAGACTTGTCCACCACGGGCGGCGCGGACCGGGCGCGGCTGGCCGCCGAGGTTCGCCTGCTGACGTACGGCAGCGATATGTTCGAGATCGTTCAGACCGATACCACCGTTACCTTTCATCCTCTGAATCTCGCCTACGACAATGTGAGGCTCACTACCGATGGCCGGAAACGCGACGTTGAGTGGAGCTGGGAACTCGAGGGCCAGCTCAAGGCCGAATGGAAAGGTGATCGGCTCAAGGTGGAACGCAAGACGAAGGACTTCGAGGTGACCGAACAATGGTCCCGCGATGCCGACAACGACCTGCTGGTCGTCGAGGTGGAGGTCAAGGGTCGGTTGTTCCAAAAGAAGCTGGTGCTCCGAAGAATCTACCAGCGGCGCCCCTGAGTTCCGTTGTGAAACACGCCGCGGGCCAGGGTCAGGTCCAACGGCGGCTGATGGGGATCAAGAAGCGTTAACGGCGAAAGGAGAGGCGATGACGGTTCGACCGGTCAATCTACTGCTGGGTATGGCTCTGCTGTTGACGGTTCCTCTGACGGCAACGGCCCAGGAACAGGAAACCCTCGACCAGCGCTACCAGGAAACCATCGATACGGTCATCGCTCGCCTCCAGCTCGCGGATTCCGCGGGCCAGCAGTTCCGCACGTCGGTGGCGCAGTATCTGGCCGAGACGGAGAAAATATTCGCGGAGCACGAGGGAACGGTTGACCGTGCGTCTATGGAGGCCATGACCAAAGAACTGGATGATGCCCGTGAGGGGCTGGACCGGCAGTTGGAGACGTTTCTCTCCAAGGACCAAGTGGCGCAGGTGCGGACCATCATGGACGACTTGCGCCGGCAGACGATGGAAGTGGATTCCGATTCGGGGCTCTAAGAATGGGTTCTTGCAAGGAGTCGGAAGGGAGAGACCGTACTATGCTCCGGTCGCTCCTCTAGAAGGTACCCTAACCGGAGGTTATTGATGGGACGTGGTGATCAGAAATCCAGGCGAGGCAAGATCCGACGCGGCACGTATGGCAAGAGGCGACCACACAAACCCAAGCGGGTCAAGAAAGCCAAGCCCGCCGATCGATGATCCATTGACGAACGGCTGAATTCGCCACACTTTAGGCCGACGCGGTTTCCTTCTCGAGAGGCGCGACCATCCGCGAACTTCCCTGGTGGGCCTTCATCTACGCTATTGCCATCGCCGGTCTGGGCGTGGTAACGGCGGTCAGTCTTTATCGACGCCGTGCGCCGTGG
>SMVY01000108.1 GCA_004357415.1 Gemmatimonadota bacterium | reverse complement strand
GTGAGAATACGGGCGCCGCTGGCGCCGATCGGGTGCCCCAGGGCCACCGCACCGCCGTGCACGTTGACCCGGTCCCAATCCCACTCCAACGCGTCCCCGTCCGCCAGCGCCTGGACGGCAAACGCCTCATTGGCTTCGATCAAGTCGTAGGAGTTGATGTCACTGCCGGCCTTGGCCATGAGGTTTTCGACCGCGGCGATGGGGGCGAAGAACAGATCCTTGGGTTCTCCCCCACCAGTAGCATAGCCGGTGATCGTCGCCATCGGTGTCAGGCCGTGGGCCTTGGCAAAGGCCAGCGAGGCGACGACCAGCGCACTGGCGCCATCGTTCAGCCCGGGGGCGTTCCCGGCGGTGACCGTGCCATCATTTTGGAACACCGGCCGCAGTTTGCCCAACGCCTCCAGCGACGAGTCCTCCCGGGGGCACTCGTCGTCGGCCACTACGGTGGTGCCTTTCCGGGTCTTCACCTCGACCGGTACGATTTCCTTGCGGAACTTGCCGGCTGCCATCGCCGCCACGGCCTTCTGCTGGCTACCCAGGGCAAACTCGTCCTGTCGTTCCCGGGTGATACCGGCCTTCTCGGCCGTGTATTCGGCATAGACGCCCATGTGGTTGTCGCCAAACGAATCCCACAAGCCGTCGTGGATCATGCCGTCGAGGATCGTCTGATTGCCCGCCTTGATGCCGGCACGCATGCCGAACAGGTAGTGGGGCGAGGCGGACATCACCTCCATCCCTCCGGTAACCAGGCACTCGGCGTCGCCGGCGCGGATTGCCTGGGCGGCCAGCATCACGGCCTTCAGTCCAGAGCCGCACACCTTGTTGATGGTCATGGCGGGAACCCGGCTGGGGACGCCGCCGTTGATCATGGCCTGGCGCGCGGGAGCCTGTCCCGCTCCGCCCTGCAAGGCGTGCCCCATGATCACCTCGTCGATGGCGTCGCCGTCGATACCGGCACGGGTCACGGCCTCACGGATGACGAGCGCGCCGAGCGCCGGCGCCGAAAACGAGGACAAGCCACCGAGGTACTTGCCGACCGGGGTGCGGACCGCTGACAGAATGACTGCGGTGGTGCTATCGCTCACGAGATGCCTATCCCTTCAAATGCATGACGAACACCCAGGCGGACTGGTGAAGGTACCGCCGTCCAACGGGACGTTCAAGGAATGCTCAACCGGTATCCCCGTAGGGCACCAGAGCCTTGCTGGCGACTTGTTCACGCAATTGTGCTTCGAATTCCTCGACCGGGATGATGTCCTGTTTCTTCCCCGCTCCCCGGGTCCTCACCGCCACGGTACCGGCGTCGGCTTCCCGCTGGCCCACTATGGCCATGTAGGGAATCTTGTTCACCTCGGCTTCCCGAATCCGGTAATTGAGCGTCTCCCCGCGGTCGTCCAGGTGAACCCGGATACCGGCTGCCTTCAGGCGATCGGCAACCGCCCGGGCTGCCTCGGCCTGGGCGTCGGCGATGGGGATCACCCGCACCTGCTCGGGCGCCAGCCACAGCGGAAAGGCGCCGGCGAAGTGCTCGATGAGATTGCCGATGAACCGTTCCAAGGTGCCGTAGATGGCCCGGTGGATCATTACCGGCCGGTGGGGCTGGTTGTCTGAGCCGGTGTACTCGAGATCGAGTCGCTCGGGGAGTTGGAAATCGAGCTGAATGGTGGGCCCCTGCCACAGGCGGCCGATGGCGTCTTCGAACCTGATGTCGATCTTGGGACCGTAGAAGGCTCCGCCGCCGACGTCCTCGTCGAACTCGATGCCCTTGCGGCCCAGCGCCTGCCGGAGAATGTCCTCCGCTTTGTCCCAGGTCTCGTCGTTGCCCAGCCGGTGTTCCGGCCGGGTCGACAGCTCGAACTGCAGGCGGAATCCGAAGGTCTGCCGTATGATTCGGTCGACCTGGTCCAAGCACAGGAAGATCTCGTCCTCGGCCTGATCGAGAGTACAGAAGATGTGGGCATCGTCCATACACAGGCCGCGCACCCTGAGCAACCCGTGCAGGGTGCCGGATTTTTCGTCCCGGTAGACGTTGGCCACCTCGGACAGCCGGAGCGGGAGGTCGCGATAGCTCCGCTGCTGCGACTTGTACACCAGCGCGTGCATGGGACAGTTCATCGGCTTGACGCGATAGCGGACCTCCTCGGCCTCGCCGGCGCCGGCGGCCATCGGGGGATACTGCACCGCTTCATACAGCGGCAGGTGGCCCGAGATCTTGAACAGTTCCTCGCGGGTGATGTTGGGCGTGTAGACCAGGTCGTACCCGCACGCCAGGTTGTCGTCCTCCACGTAGCGCGACAACAGGAACTTTATCATGGCCCCCTTGGGGTGCCAGAAGACGAGTCCGGGACCGACGGTTTCCTGGATGGAGTACAGGTCGAGCTGTTTCCCCAGCACCCGGTGATCCCGCTTGCGCGCTTCTTCGAGCTGGTGGAGATGGGCCTCGAGGTCATCCTTCTTGAACCACGCCGTGCCGTAGATGCGCTGCAGCATCTGCCGGTTCTCGTTACCTCGCCAGTAGGCCCCGGCCGTGCTGAGCAGCTTGAAGTGTTTCAGCCGCCCGGTGCCCGGCATGTGCGGACCGCGGCACAAGTCCGTGAACGGGCCATCGGTGTAGACCGAGATGATCTCGTCCGCCGCGAACTCGGCGATGCGTTCGAGTTTGAGCGGGTCGTCGGCAAAGCGATCGTCGGCCTCGGCCCGGGTGACCACCTCGCGCACGAAGGGATCGTCCCTGGCGGCGACTTCCCGCATCTTGTCCTCGAGGGTCTCCAGATCGTCGGGGGTGAACGGCCTGGGTACCTCGAAGTCGTAGTAGAATCCGTTTGCGATGGCGGGACCGAATCCGATACCGGCTCCGGGAAACAACTCCCGTACCGCGGTCGCCAGGATGTGCGCCGTCGAATGGCGCAGCACCGTCAGCGCCTCCGGATCCTTCTCGGTGAGGATGGCGAACTCGGCGTCGGTTTCGATGGGCCGGTCGAGATCGTACACCTCGCCGTCCACCCGCGCGGCGATGGCCGCCCGGGCCAGCCCCGGCCCGATATCCCGGGCCACTTCCCCTCCGGTAATCCCGGCGGCCGCTTCCCGCACGCTGCCGTCCGGCAACGTCAGCCGGATGGTGCTCACGGCACGATCTCCCCAACCGACGGCGTCACCACAGTGGGGGTTCCGGGCGCATACATGAAGAACAGCACGATCCCCGCCACGATGACGAGGGCCACTACCAGCCAACTTCCCAGCGCGGGACGGGCCGTCGGTTCATTGCCTTCCATGGGTGCCCCTTGTTGAGTCCCGGAGCCCGACAGCGAGGGCTCCAAAAGATGTTAACTTAACCGCAGCGCGAATCGTTTTGTAAGAGGAATGAGAGTGGGTGAGTGGGTGGACGATCGGGCGACCCGGGTCCGGGCCATCCGCTTCGCCCAGACCGTTCCCGGCATTCGCGACGTGCTCGACAGCGTCCTCGTCCGCGGCGAGGACGACATCCATCTCCGTCACCACCAGTCGCCGGCGAATCCCCGATCATGACCCACGAACTCCCTTCGCGATATCAACCCGCCGACATCGAACGGGACCTCTACCAGTGGTGGATGGACCGCGGGGATTTTCGCGCGCGAACCGACGGCACGCAGCGCCCCTACGTCATCATGATGCCCCCGCCCAACGTGACCGACCGGCTGCACATGGGCCACGGCCTGAACAATACCATCCAGGACGTCCTCATCCGCTTCGAACGGATGCGCGGCCGCGAGGTCCTGTGGCTTCCAGGAACCGACCACGCGGGCATCGCCACCCAGAACGTGGTCGAGCGACTCCTGGCCAAGGAAGGACTCACCCGGTTCGATCTCGGCCGTGAGGCGTTCGTCGACCGGGTGTGGCAGCACGTGCATGACACGGGCGCCACCATACTCGAGCAACTCAAGGCCCTGGGGGCCAGTTGTGATTGGTCACGCACGTATTTCACTCTGGACGAGGGCCTGTCCCGCGCCGTCCGGGAATCGTTCGTCCGGCTGTACCAGAAGGGCCTGATCTACCGGGGCAACTACATCATCAACTGGTGCCCCCGTTGCCTCACGGCGCTGTCCAACGAAGAGGCCGAGAAGAAAGACGTGGCCGGCAAACTGTGGCACCTGCAGTACCCCCTGGCCGACGGCTCGGGACACGTCACCGTAGCCACCACCCGGCCCGAGACCATGCTGGGCGACACCGCCGTCGCCGTGCATCCCGACGACGAGCGGTTCGGGTCGCTGGTGGGGCAACTGATCGACCTCCCGCTCACCGGCCGGCAGATTCCCATCGTGGCGGACGAGGGAGTCGATCCCGGATTCGGCACCGGCGCCGTCAAGGTCACGCCGGCCCACGACCCACTCGACTTCGACATCGGCCAACGGCACGGACTCGAGCCGATCGTGGTGCTGGATGAGCAGGGCCGCGTCAGCGACGACGCCCCCGAAGAATTTCGCGGCCTCGACCGCTTCGAAGCCCGGGAGTTGGTGGTGGCCCGCTTCGGCGAACTCGGACTGCTCGAAAAGATCGAACCGCACCAGCACGCCGTGGGTCACTGCTACCGCTGCGGCACCGTGGTGGAGCCACGTTTGTCGGAACAGTGGTTCGTCAAGATGGCGCCGCTCGCGGCCCCGGCCCTCGAGGCCTATCGAGACGGCCGCCTCACGTTCCTGCCCAAGCGGCGGGGGGAAGACTACACCCAGTGGCTCGAGGGCATCCGGGACTGGTGCATCTCGCGGCAGCTGTGGTGGGGCCATCGGATTCCCGTCTGGTACTGCGACCGGCCCGGGTGCGATTCCCCGATCCACGTCAGCCCGACGGCCCTGGAGAACTGCCCCAGCTGTGGCGGCTCGCTGCGGCAGGACGACGACGTTCTCGACACCTGGTTCTCCTCGTGGCTACTGCCTTTCAGCAGCCTCGGGTGGCCTGACGAAACCGCCGACCTGGCCAAGTTCTATCCCGGCGACGTGCTGGCCACGGCACCGGAGATTCTGTTCTTCTGGGTGGCACGAATGATCATGGCCGGCCTCGAGTTCAAGGGCCAAGTCCCGTTCTCCACCATCTACCTCCACGGCACCGTGCGCGACACCCAGCATCGCAAGATGTCGAAGTCGCTGGGCAACGGCATCGACCCGCTGGAGGTGGTCGACCGCTACGGCGCCGACGCGCTGCGCTATACGGTTGTGTCGGGGATGGCCGTGGGAACGGATCTCATTCTCGACCCCGACGACTTGGACAGTTCCTTCGCGGTGGGCCGGAACTTCGCCAACAAGTTGTGGAACATCGGCCGGTTCGTCCTCGGCAATCTTCCGGAACCGGTCAGACCCCTGACCGGCACGCGGCCCGACGTCGTCTCCCACGACGAACTCACCGTGGCCGACCGGTGGATTCTGGCGCGGTGTGAAGAAACCGTCGTGACGGCCACGCGCGCCTACCAGCAACTCCGACTCAACGAGGCCGCCACCACGATCTACCATTTCATCTGGTCCGATCTGGCCGATTGGTACCTCGAGCAGATCAAGCCGCGCCTGTTGGGCGATGCGCCCGGCGGCGACGTGGCTCGGGCCGTTGTGGCCCAGACGTTCGACGTGGCACTACGGTTGCTGCATCCGGTGACGCCTTTCATTACCGAGACGTTGTGGCGCCGCTTCCCCGGTCGGCCCGCCGACGCCAGCATCGGGGTCGCCCCCTGGCCACAGACCGATCGCCGCGCGATTGATCCCGAGGCCGCGGCGGCATTCGCGATGGTTCAGGAACTGGTCACCGCGGTACGTACCATCAGGGCCGAATACGGCGTCACGCCGGGACGGTCGGTGCCGATCTGGGTGTCGCATCGCCATCCCGCGTTCGAAGAGGAATGCGGCACCATCCAACTGCTGGCCAAGGTCGAGACGCTCAACTTCGGCGAGCACCCCGAGGAACCGGGCGGCCACGCCGTGCTGTCCGACGGCACCAGCGTGTTCCTTCCGCTGGGAGACGCCATCGATATCGAGCGTGAATGCGCCCGGTTGGGGTCGGAACACGATCGTTTGGCGCAACTCATCGCCGGCCAGGAGCGCAAGCTCGCCAACGAGAAGTTCCTGACCCGGGCACCTGCCGAGGTGGTGGAGACCGAACGCAGGAAACTGGCGGCGTGGCGGGAGCAAGCCGCCGTTCTCGGTCAGAAGCGGCAGCTGTTGGGCTGTTCGTGACCGACTCGCCGCGGACGGAGAGGAGCACACTGGTCAGACGGCTCGGACTCACCGCCGGCCTGGTGGCAGTAACGGCGGCCCTCGGGTGCGCCAATATCGAAGCCCCCCCGGGAGGACCACCAGACCAGTCACCACCGTTCCTGGTACGGACGGTGCCGGAGTCGCTCGGCGTATTCCCCGACTTCGGCGGCCGGGTCGAGTTCGTGTTCAACGAGGTCGTGGCCGAGGGACAGTCGCCCAACCTCGGACTCGGCTCGGGAACACTCGAGAAGTTGATCGTGCTATCGCCCAGTGACCGGGTGCCGAAGATCTCCTGGCGCCACAGTCGGGTCACGGTCAGGCCACGCGAAGGCTGGCAACCCAATCGGGTTTACCGGGTGGAACTCCTCCCCGGTATAACCGACATCGAGCGCAATCGCAGTGACGCCTCGACGGTGGTCACTTTTGCCACCGGCGGCGACCTCCCGAGTGACACGCTCAGCGGGACGGTCATCGACTGGGTGGCGGGACGCCCCATGACCAAGGGGCTGGTGCTCGCCACCCTCATGCCGGACAGCCTGACCTACCGGGCGTTCACCGATTCGGCCGGCCGGTTCGCCATCGGCCCGCTCCCCCATGGTGATTACCAGGTATACGGCGTCATCGACCGGAACAACAACACCCGACTCGATCGGCGCGAGTCGTTCGACTCGGTCACCATTGCCCGGGGGACTTCGGAAGTGGGCTCGTTGTGGGCCATCCCCCACGACACCGTTGGACCCCGCGTCGGCTCCGTCGCCATCATGGACAGCCTGACCGTGTCGATCACTTTCACCCAGCACCTCGATCCCTACCAGCGAGTCGACAGCTCCGCGGTGCGGGTGGTGCTACTGCCAGATTCCCTCCCTGTCCCTACGCTCAGCCTGCTGCCTCAGAAAGAGCACGACAGCCTGTACCCGCGTATCGTGCCGGCCGACACGGCCCAAGCCGCCGACTCTACCACGGCGCTCGATTCCCTGCCACCGGCCGATTCAGTTCAGACAGACACCTTGGAGCTCGGCGGCCCCGTGGTGGATCTCGGCAAGGGAATCGTGGCCGCTGACACGGCCATGCAGTCACTGCTCGACGAGCGGCCCAAGCTGTTCGACAGGCTGATCCTCCGGCTCGCCGCACCGCTCATGCCGGACGGGCGATATTTCCTGGCCACCACCGGGATACGCAACGTGAACGGTATCGAGGGTGAGGGCGGAGCCGGCTTCATCGTGCCACTACCACCTCCTGAGCCGGTGCCGGACGACTCCCTCCCGCCGGCCCCACAGGACACGTTGGACATTGCTCCCGACAGCCTCGCCCAACCGGACAGCAGTGAGGCAGCCGAGCAATGACCGACCCTCGACGGCAACTGCCGTCCGTCGACCGGCTCCTGCGGAGCCCCGAGTTGAGACCGCTCCTGACCGGCACACCCAGGGCGGTAGTAGTCGAAGCCATCCGGGAGGTGCTCCACCAAGCCCGCAACCTCGACGATGTTCACATCCACGACTGGGCGGCCGAGGTCCAGGCGGCGGTTGGGCTCCGCATGACACCGACCCTACGGCCGGTACTCAACGCCACCGGCGTGGTGCTGCACACCAATCTCGGCCGGGCCCCGCTCGCCAACGCCGCCATCGAGGCCATGCGTCAGGTGGCAGGAGGCTACAGCACCCTCGAGTTCGACCTCGAGCGAGGCATCCGCGGGAGCCGCCAGACGCACTGCCGCTCGCTGCTGACTGAACTCACCGGGGCCGACGACGCGCTGGTCGTCAACAACGCCGCCGGCGCGTTGACGCTGGTGCTCAACGAGGCGGCCGAAGATCGGGATGTGGTAATTTCTCGAGGGGAACTCATCGAAATCGGCGGCTCGTTCCGCATTCCCGACATCCTCGCCAAGAGCGGCGCCCGGATGGTGGAAATCGGCACCACCAACCGGACCCACCTCGACGACTACCGGGCGGCGCTGGACACAGGGGCGGCGGCCGTCCTTACGGTGCACCGGTCCAACTTCGAACAGAGCGGATTCGTTGCCACACCGGAACCGGCGGCACTGGCGGAACTGGCATCGAAGTATGGGGTTCCCTACGTACACGATGTAGGCAGCGGCCTGCTGGTAGACCTCGGCGCCTGGGGGCTTCGGGGGGAACCACGGGTGCAGCAAGCCATCGCCAACGGCGCCACGGTGGTGGTGTTCAGCGGCGACAAGCTCCTCGGCGGCCCCCAGGCCGGCTGTCTGGTGGGTGCGTCGGACCTGATCGGCCGGTGCCGGGGCAACCCTCTGGCACGGGCGCTCCGAGCCGACAAGTTCACCCTGGCAGGTTTGGCCGCTACGCTGGCGCTCTACCGCGACCCGGATCAAGCACTCAGCGACATCCCCGTTCTCCGCATGTTGACGCTCTCGGCCGAGGATCTCAAAGCACTGGCGGCCACGCTGGCGGCAGCCTGTCCGTCTACCCTCGAGCCCCGACCCGTTCCGGGACATTCCGCAGTCGGCGGCGGGGCGTTCCCCGATGCCCCCTTGGCTACCACCCTGGTGGAGTTGACCCCGGGGCAACTCGGGGCAAAGGAACTCCTTCGGAAACTCAGAGTGGGAGAGACCCCCGTGGTGGCACGGGTGTCAGACGACAAGGTTCTCCTCGACCCGCGAACGCTCGCCGCCGAGTCGTTGGAACTCGTCGGTACCGCACTGGCACAGGCCGTAGCCCGATGACACCCAGGCGGGCGGTGTTCCTCGACCGGGATGGCACGCTGGTCGATGATCCCGGGTTCCTCAAGAACCCTGACGACGTACGGCTCCTCCCCGGGGCCGGCGAGGCCCTGGCACGGATGGCCCAAGCAGGGTTCGCCATCGTCATCGTCACCAACCAATCGGGAATCGGCCGCGGACTGCTGACCCACGACGACTACCGGCGCGTCCAAGAGCGGGTCGAGGAGCTCC